>JAEWYV010000307.1 GCA_023458615.1 Bacillota bacterium | reverse complement strand
GAAAAGATTTTTTGCTGCAAATCCTCAATGGCCTGCGGACGCTGATAGCCTTCTTCAGGCAGGATCAGACCGGAGAGAAGGGCGGCGAGCAAAATCAACGGAAGCGCAAGCAGCGAAAGCGTCTGCTGCGCGGTTCGCTGTGCGCTAAGATCTGTCTTACGCTTGCTCTGCGGAACATAGACCCCCGCGCGGGCGGTAGATGCCGCGCGCTTGCCGTTGTTGAAGACAACCACCATCAAATGCGCCGAAAGCAGCGCAAAGAACGGCACGATGTCTGGAGAGAGCAGGTAGAACGGCGCGGGGATGAGCAGCGGCAGCGTCGAGAGCGCAAGCCCCGGCAGGCTGGGCTGATCGATGATGAAAAAGCTCGACAAAAACGCGACAAAGAACAGGATGACCTGCATGGCGCGGGTTACGAGCAGCGTCGCTTGCTCGGTCTCCATCGGAAGAAGCAGTTGCTGCAATGGTTCCGGCAGCAGCAACGAAAGCGGGGTGATGGCCCGCTCGATGAGCAGGATAAACCCCTGTAGCAGATCGGATGCGTGAAAGACAATCCAGAGTCCCGCGGCAATCAGGCATAGGATCGCGGCGAGACCACGGCGGCGAATGGAGAAGACGGCTAGTGTGAGCAGCGAAAACGCAATCGCCGTCCAAACCAAATTGGATATAGGCAGATCGAGCCGATAGCTGGAAATCAGGCTAAACAGGAAACCGAGCACCGCGAGCAAGAGCACGACCGCCTGCTGTAAGAGCCGCAGAGCAATCTGCGTTACATCATTTTCTGCAGTAAGCGTGAGCGGTTGATCGGGGACGGAGGGACGCTTTTTCTGTTTGCTCATAGCTCCTCCTCCGCTTCCAGACTGGGAATACGCCCGTCGAGCAGCTGAACTTCGCAGCCAAAACCGCGCAGCGCGGCAGCGGAATCCTTGGAGCAGCGCTCCGGCATGATGGTCAGCCTGCGACAGAATCCGAGGTCCACGAGACTGCCGAGCAGCTGCGCGCCGGCGCTGTCCGAAGCATTCCAGACCGATCCCGCCACGAGATAGACCAGATGGGTATCCGATTTAATTCCGCTTTCGGCGGCAAAGCGCTCCAAAGCGCTCCATCGCGTCTGCCCCGGCAGGGCGAGCAGTTCGTGCAGCGCGGAGGCAAGCATCTCCGGACCGGTGACGGGGATGGTGCGAAGGCCGCCGTCCTCATTGATCCAACTAATGGAGTGTGTGACCTCGCGCGCCATGAGATGTTCCGAAAAAGCGAGCATGGTGCCAAGCATCGCCTCTGCGGCTGCGGGGGTTGCGTCCTCTCGAAGCTCCAGCAAAAAGTGGAGCGACGGGTTGAGAGGAAGGCCGAATTCCCGCACAATCAATTTATTCATGCGGCTGCTGAGCTTCCAGTGGATACTGTGCCGCGCGTCGCCTTCGCGATAGTCGCGCAGTTGAAAGATTTCCGAAGGGTCTCCGCCGGATTTTTCGGTGGAGTAGGTTGCGCTGTCCAGACCCAGATCGGCGGCTTCGTCGGTCTGAATGCTGCGCACCTGCAACTCCGGCAGAATGTAGACGCTTCCGCCGACCGCCTGCCGTTCCGGCACCGGCAGCGCAAAAAGCCCCAGCATATCGATGACGCTTACGCGGCGAATCTTGATATCCACTCTGCCGCAGTATGCCATCCGAATGGTTGGTTGCAGTGTAAAGGTGCGCATGGAACCCAGCGGAAACTGCACGCTCTCGGCAACATCCTCGGTGTAGCGCTCGCCAATGCGTCCAAGCGCATTGCGTCGCTCCAGCGAAAAGCGAACACCGGCGCAGGGAAATATGCTGCCGTTTCGCGCCGCCAAACGAATGCCGCAGCCGCCCTTTGGCAGAATGTCATCCTCAATTTCCAGACCATAGCGTAGATTTTTGCGTACAGGAAGAACCGCCAGCAGCGAAACCAGCGGCAACACGATCAGAAAGATCAAAAGCAGATGAAATAGATACAGATCGAACAATACAAATAAAATAAACGCAAAGAAGAGCGCATATCCGTATAGAATCCGGTTACCGGCCATGGGTTTATACCGCGATTGGCGCCTGCACCTGCGTCAGGGCACGCTTGGCGAGCTGCTGCTCGCTCACGCCGCTGACCAGCGCGCGGGGGCTGAGCTGAATGCGGTGTGCGGCGACGCTCTCAAACACCGCCTGCACATCCTGCGGGATGAGATAGTCGCGCCCGCTTAAATAGGCCGCGGCCTTGCTCATGCGTAGCAGCGCAATGGTGCCGCGGGGGCTCACGCCGATACGGATGGCGGGCTGCGCGCGCGTCCATGCGGTCAACTCCGCAATATAGGCAAAGAGCGCCTCGGAAACATAGATTGCCTCTACCTCGCGCTGCATGACGGTGAGATCCAGCGGCGAGATGACGCGGTTGACGGAATCCAGCGATACGGCATTCTGGTGTCGCCGCAGCATCTCAACCTCGCTTCTACGATCGGGATAGCCCATCGAGAGCCGCACCATAAAGCGATCTAACTGGGATTCCGGCAATGGCTGTGTGCCGGAGGAACCGGCCGGATTTTGGGTGGCGATGACGAGAAACGGCTGCGGCACCGCACGGGTTACGCCGTCTACGGTGATGCTGTTCTCCTCCATAACCTCCAAGAGTGCGGACTGGGTCTTGCTGGATGCACGGTTGATCTCGTCCGCCAGAAAGAGATTGCACATCGCAGCGCCGGGCACATAGCTGCCCGCAACACCGCCCGCCTGAAGCGTGGTATAGCCCGTAATGTCGGAGGGCATCACGTCCGGCGTGAACTGCATGCGCTTATAGGAGAGATCCATCGTGCGTGAAAACGCGAGCGCCATCGTCGTTTTGCCAACGCCCGGCACATCCTCTAGGAGCACATGCCCTTGCGCGAGCATTGCCATAAGAATGCTGCCAATAACGGCGTCCTTGCCAACGACGACCTTGCGAACCTGCCCGATGATCTCCTGCACTTGCTGCATCAATGCTACTTACCTCAACCCATCACAAAAATCCGCATTTAAAGCGGTTTACTCAATCATTATAACAGTCTAACGGTATAGCGCGGCAAAAGTATATCAAGAATGTATACAAATTAGAAATTTTTCACAGATTGGTCAACTTCAAGATGAGCCGAAGACATATTGAATCCCGAATTGACACCTGATAGAATGGCCTTGACTGAAAGTAGCAGCACAAAAAAGCCGCAATGAGAGGCAAAAATACGGGGAGAATGTTTATGAAGATCGCCGTCATCCACGGACAAAATCACAAGGGCAGCTCCTATCATATGGGAAAAATGCTGATTGATCAGATTGCCGAACCCAAAGAGGTTACTGAATTTTTTCTCCCGCGCGATTGCAATCACTTTTGCATTGGGTGCTATCGCTGCATCGAAAACGACGCAGATTGCCCCTGGCGTGCCGAGAAGGAGCCAATCGTCTCTGCAATGGAGGCGGCTGATCTGCTCGTCTTTACTTCGCCGACCTATTGCATGGCGCCCTCCGCTCCCATGAAGTCGCTCCTCGATTTGACGTTCACGATGTGGATGTCCCATCGCCCAAGGGAAAGCATGTTTCATAAACG
>JAEWYV010000306.1 GCA_023458615.1 Bacillota bacterium | reverse complement strand
AAACGAGCTCGATTCCGAATAAAAATCAAAGCCCTGCGAGTTTTCGGCGCAACAGGTCGAAGGCATGCAGCGAGGCAATCTCGCGAATGCGCGCACGATCGCCAAAGAGCTGAACGCGTTTTACGCTAGTGCCGTCCGCCGAAGCCAGAGCCAGATAGATTGTGCCGACGGGATTCTCCGCATTGCCGCCCTCCGGGCCTGCAAAACCGGTTGATGCGAGCGCATAGTCCGCGCCGGAGGAGAGGCGCATGCCCTCCGCCATTTCGCGGGCGCACTGCTCGCTGACCGCGCCGAATGCATCCAGCGTTTCTTGCTTGACGCCGAGGCGGCGAATCTTAGCAGCGTCGGAATAGGTGACGCAACCTTCTAGCAAAAAGTTGGAACAGCCGGGGATTGCGACAAACTCGCTCGCGATGAGCCCGCCTGTGCAGCTCTCTGCAACGGCGAGCGTTTTGTGTTCATCCGTCAGCATCCGTGCGCAGGTTTCCGGGAGGGATTCGCCAATGGTGGAGTAGACAATATCCCCGACGCGGGAGACAATCTCGTCAATCATCGGACGCGCGAGTGCTTCGCCCTCTTCCAAGCTCTGGCAAAGCGCGGTGACGCGCAGGGAAACCTCGCCTGTCTTGACATATGGCGCAACGGTGGGGTTGGTCTGATTCTCGATGATATCCCTTAGCTCGTAGGTCAGTGTGGATTCACCCTTACCAAAGATGCGTAACTCGCGTGAATAGAGCTTGTTTCCACTCAAACGCTCCAGATAGGGCATCACATGGTTTTGAAACATAGGGAAGAGTTCACGCGGCGGCCCGGGCAGGAGGATCGCCGTTTTGTTTTCGGCGGTCATGATGCAACCCGGCGCGGTGCCAAAGGCATTCGGCAGGATATAGGCACTCTTTGGAAAGCTCGCCTGCTTGAGGTTGTTGGGGGTGAAGTCGTAGCCACGCGTTTCAAAATGCTTCTTGAGGCGCTCAACCTCTTCGGGGATGGGTTCTACCGTTAACCCCAGCGCGGCGGCGACGGTTTCCTTGGTCAGGTCGTCGTCCGTCGGCCCCAGTCCGCCGGTAAAAACGACAACATCCGAGCGTTCCACCGCCTGATGGACAACCGCCGTGAGACGCTTAACATTGTCACCCACGGTGGAATGATAAAACACCTGAAAGCCGAGCGGCGCAAGCCGCTGTGCGATAAACTGCGCGTCCGTATTGACGACCTGTCCCATGAGTAGCTCCGTGCCGACGGAGACAATTTCTGCGATCATGTTGGGTTCACTTCCTATTCCAATGCGGGTATTCCGCGATATTGCGAATGAAAAAATGGATGACTGATTTGCCGAGCGATACTGAGATTTTTCGAAGTTATAAATCAAGAAAACGATGGTCAATCCCAGTTGACGGCGTTGCGGTTGGCGACGATATAGTCCACCGCCGACCAGATGGTAAACACCGCTGCGGTGCACATGACCCCAAAGTCAAAGGGAAAATTCCAACGGGAGAAGAACGGGTTGCCAAGCAGTGTTGCGAGGATTGCAACCACCTGAAGGCCACTCTTGAGTTTGCCGAGCCAGTTTGCGGCAATAATCTTTCCACTGTTGGCGGTGACCAAGCGGAAGCCGGAGACGATGATTTCGCGCCCGACAAAGATGATGCAGAGAATCGGGTTGAGCATGTGCATATACGTCATCATAATAAACGCCGAGCAAAACAAGAGCTTGTCAGCGATGGGATCCATCAGTTTGCCAAAGTTGGTAACCAAATTGTACTTGCGGGCAATATAGCCATCCAGAATATCCGTCATGTCGGCAATGAAGAAGATCGCGGCGACATAATAGTTCCAGCCGGGCAACCATGCGTCAAAGGAGGAAACGGCAACCATCAGGGGGACAAGCACCATACGGAAGATGGTCAGGCGGTTTGGCAAATTCATTTTTTGTCTCTTTGGTTTTGTTTCGGGCGTCATCTGTTCCATGCTGCATTTCCTGTTCTGTGATTTTTTCTATTAAATATCGTTATTTTTTAGCGAGTTCGCCGATCATATCATATTCCTCTGCACGGGTCAGGCGGGCAAATACATAGCTGCCGATCGGCAGCGCGCCTGCGCCCTCCAGATAGATTTTTCCGTCCACATCCGGCGCTTCGGCATAGCTGCGCCCAAAGGCGCGCGAACCGTCAAATCCCTCGATTAACACCTCAACCGTTTGCCCGATCCGGCGCTCGTTGCGTGCGCGTGAGATCGCCTGCTGGGTCTCCATGAGCTTGGCCAAGCGTTCCTGCTTGACCTCCTCTGGCACCTGATCCGGCAGATTTGCCGCTGCCGTTCCTTCCTCGGGAGAAAAAGAGAACGCGCCGACGCGGTCAAAGGGATGCTCCTGCATAAACCGGAGCATATTGGAAAAATCTGTATCGGTTTCACCCGGAAATCCTACCATCAACGTGGTACGGAGCATAAACTCCGGCGCGTTTTTTGCGATATAATCGAGCACACTCTTGATGTGCGCTTGATCGCCCCGCCGATGCATACGGCGGAGCATTCCATCCTCGGTATGCTGCAAGGGCATGTCCAGATAGGGCAGCACCTTGCCACCCGCGCGGAAGTGATCAATCAGTTCGGGCGTGACCGTGTCAGGATAGGTATAGAGCACACGAATCCAGTGCAGAGACTCGATATCTTCTAAACGGGATAGCAAGTCCAGCAGCATCGGCTTGCCATAGCGGTCGATACCGTAGCCGGAGGTATCCTGCGCGATGAGCGTGAGCTCTGTAACCCCGCCCGCAGCCAGCCGCTCTGCCTCCTGCACCAGTTCTTCCATCGGCTCGCTGACGAGATTGCCGCGGATTAACGGGATGGCACAATAGGTGCAGCGGTTGTTGCAGCCGTCCGCAATGCGCAGATAGGCGCTATAGCGGGGCGTAGTGAGCACGCGTGCGGTAGCAGGGCCGCAGTGCGGCGCATCCTGCCTGCCGCCAAGCAGGCGGGGGAGAGATTCATACTCCCGAACGCCAAGCATTAGGTCAATCTCCGGCATGGCATCCTTCAATTCATCGCGATAGCGCTCCGAGAGGCAACCGGTAACGACCAGACGGCTGCATTTGCCGCCCTGCTTATATTGCGCCATCTCGAGAATGGCGTTGATGGACTCCTGCTTTGCGCTCTCAATAAAGCCGCAGGTGTTCACGATGAGCACATCCGCCTCGGCGGGATTGTTGGTGATCGTATGCCCGGATTCGGTGAGCAGGCCGAGCATACGCTCGGTATCCACCTGGTTTTTTGCGCACCCGAGCGAAATTACGCCGATGGTTGCCATAGTTGAGAATACTCCTTACGAACGATAGGAATCTGACGAATCAATCGTCATCCCGATAGAAATTTGCCATTGGATTGGGCTCACGCTCATAGACAGGCGGATCGGCAACGGGCGTTCCGTCGCCAAAGAGCTCTTCCAACTGCGCACGCTTGATCAAGACCTCGCGCGCCTTGCTGCCGTTAAAGCCGGAAACATAGCCCTTTTGCTCCATAATGTCGATGAGGCGGGAGGCACGCGCATATCCTACGCGGAGCCTGCGCTGCACCATACTGGTGCTGGCCTGACCATGCTCAAACACCACGCGAACGGCTTCACCGAGCAATTCGTCCTCCTGCTTGCCTTCGCCAAACGCGCCGCCGGTAGCACCGCTCTTTTCAAAGGCGGAGACGTCGTCGATGATTTGATCGTTAAAGGCAGGCCGACTCGTGGTCTCTTTAAAGTGCGACACAATGCGTTCGACTTCCTCATCGGAGACGTAGGCGCATTGCAGGCGGGTCGGTTTTGCCGATCCATCGGGATGGAAGAGCATGTCGCCGTGCCCAAGCAGTTTTTCTGCGCCACCCATGTCGAGAATGATGCGGCTGTTGGTTGCTGAGCTGACCGCAAACGCGGCACGGGAGGGGATGTTTGCCTTGATGAGACCCGTGATGACCGTTGCGTCGGGTCGCTGGGTGGCGAGGATGAGATGGATGCCCGCTGCGCGGCCGAGCTGCGCGATGCGGCGAATGCTGTCCTCCACCTCGTCCGGCGCGACCATCATGAGATCCGCCAGCTCGTCGATGATAACGACGATGCGGGGCAGGCGATCTTCCGGCTTTTCTACATGTTCGTTGTACCGATCCAGATTGCGCGCATTCTGCGCGGAGAAGGTCTTATAGCGGTCGGTCATCTCCTTGACCGCCCAGCGCATAGCACCCGCTGCCTTCTTCGGCTCTGTTACCACGGGGATGAGCAGGTGCGGGAGGGAGCCGTACATGGTCATTTCGACCATTTTCGGGTCGATTAGGATAAAACGCACGTCCGCAGGCGAGGACTTGTAGATCATCGAGACGATGATGTCGTTGATGCAGACGCTCTTGCCCGAACCGGTAGCGCCGGCGATGAGCATATGCGGCATGCGTGTTAAATCCGCAACGATGATTTTTCCGCTTGCTTCACGACCAAGCGCCATTGTGACGGGGGATGTGCTGTTTTTAAACTCTTTACTTTCGATAATATCTCGCAGCACGACAAGCGTAGAACCCTTGTTCGGAATTTCGACGCCGATGGCGTTTTTGCCCGGAATTGGGGCTTCCATGCGCAGGCGCGGCGCGGAGAGGGCCATTGTGATATCGTTTTGCAGCGCGGTGATGCGCGAGATGCGCGTACCCGGCGCGGGCTGAATCTCGATTCGGGTCAGGGCCGGACCGACGGCGATATTGGTCACCGTTGCGCCGATGCGGAAACTCTGGAGGGTTTCGATCAGGATACGTGCCTTCTCCTCCGGCGTGTCGCTCTCGTCGTCCACCTGCGCGCCGGGGTGATTCAGCAGTTCCAGAGAGGGCGAGTGATATTGTCCATCGCCGATGATAACCTCCGGCGGTGTTTTTGGTTTATCAGGCGTTCGCTTTTCAATAGGCGGTGATTTAACACCGGGCTGACGCGCGGGCATGCCCTCGCGGGTTACGGGCTTTGCAGCTGCTTTCGTGGATGACTTTGCGGCTTGTTCCGGTATTTTCGCGGCAAAGAGTGACGCAGAATCCGGCAGGGTTACCACGGGTTTGGGCATCTGCACGCCGCCGTTCTTAACAACGGGGGGCACGTCGTCCGCGGGCTCAAAGTCAATATCGTCCCAGATGTCGTTGGAAAA
>JAEWYV010000305.1 GCA_023458615.1 Bacillota bacterium | reverse complement strand
GGTTTACACAATTTCCGACACGCTCTCTCTTTTAACCCAAAGTTTGCTATCCGAACTCATCAACAGTGATTATTCTCAAGAGTATATATTCAGAATTGTTATTCAAACTTTTTTCTCTGAACGTGCCATAACGACGCCTGACGAAACCATAGATAGATTCATTAGTAACTTTTCGTTTGATTGGCGTAAGTATACTGTCTATTTTCCTCTTACTTCTAGAGCGAGAAGCTTGATTTGTAATAATTCCCAAATTGAAGTTTGTGAAAATACATATGAATTGTTTCAAAATTCATATCCTTATGTAGGAAAAATTATCACCAAAGCCTATGATCCTGAGCAAGCAAGATTAATTGCATCAGAAAATATGGAACTCATATTCTCTATTGTTCAATATGAGAATCACCAAGAACACACATTCTTCGTAGCAGATGCTGAAGTTATAGATAACGAAACAAAAGAATGCCATACTTTACGCAGGCCAATTCCTCCAATTTTAAGAGAAAATGGTCATATTGATAAAGTTGGTTTCATGAAAGAACAATGTCCTCATCGAATTAACAACTTGTTTAATGCCATTGAACTGCATTCTTCTGCACTAAGATCGAATAATATAAATAATCAATTATTAAACTTATGGACCGCTATCGAAGTCCTCATACCTGTAGATCGCCATGGATCTTATGGAAAAATCAATCAAATCTGTAATTCATTAACTACCATATTAGGTATTAGGTATTTTAAGTCTCTACTAATTCAGTTTGAATTTGATATTCGTTCCATTTGCGATCAAAAATTCAGCGAGATAATTAGTCCAATAAATGCAGAGTTAGGTTACCAAAAGCTAGCAATTTTATTATCGCTCAAAATGCATGAACCTGATCTTCAATCATTAGTTAAAGAACTGTCTTTATACCCAGTGCTCTCATATCGTGTATCTTTTTATGCAAGTATATTTTCCGATATGAGGAAAATTGAAGCAGTATATAAGGGTCATATCCAAAAATTGCGCTGCCAAATTATGCGTGTTTACAGATGCCGAAATATGATTGTGCATGATGGCATTAGTGCAAGATATATAGAGCTAATAATTCAAAACCTGCATTTCTATTTCGATTCACTTGTTGACACGATTTATATGTATTCAACACAAGGGCTTCAAGACATCGATGCTATCTGTCAGAAAGTATCGCAAGATGAGATTGGAATCAATAATTTGATGAAATCTGAAGTTGTTACCCGCGAGACTATATTAAAACTAATTGGATAACTTATCACACATTCTCACTATCGCTGTAGTTCATTATAAATTACATTTATATTGAACCTAGGTGTTTAGATATATTCTATACAGTCTAAAATATTAGAAAGGGCGGCCTAAGCCGCCCTTCTTCCTGTAAACTTTTAGGTTATTTCCCCTTCTTCGAGTACTGACGCATGCTCATGCTCATCAGCTTACCCGTGATCGCGGGGTTGCGAACAAGGCTGTTGTTGGACGAGCTGTTCCGCTCGCCTGTATGCAATCCCTCCGCAGGCTGCCCCTCTTCGCCTTCACGCTTCAGCAGATGCGGAAGTTTACCAATATTCTTTCTCATATTTATCCACTCACTTTCACACCCCAGTATACCAGATAGCGCACCAACTAGCCAGCCGCGCACGCGCTACCGAACCGCATACACCAAATCGACAATGCCATTATACTGCTCTGTCGAAATAAGCCGAAGCGGAATTGGTTTCTCCAGCCCCTCAAACAGGCGAATCCCCGCGCCGCGAATGGTCGGCATCACGTTGATATGGTAGCGGTCAATCAGCCCCTCCCGCATGCACTGGTTGACGACGGAAGCGCCGCCGCAAATCCAAATCTCGCCGCCACTCTGCGCTTTTAGCCTGCCGATAAGCGCCGAGACGGGTTCATCCGTAAACACAACCCCAGCCTGATCCGGCACATCCTTGCGGTGCGTGAGTACATAGCTCTTCTGCGCGGCATACGGCCAGGCACCGGGCATCAACTCCGTCGTGAGCTGATGATAGGTGGTGTACCCAAGGACGACATCGCTCACCCCCGCGATGAAGCGCTCATACGACCCGAAATCGTTCGACCCGGCATCCTGCCCGCCCAACCAGTCGATGCTTCCATCCGGCGCGGCGATATAGCCATCGAGGCTCATGGCGATAAACAGCACAACATCTCTCATGTTGATTCCTCCTGATCCGATTCTCCATTTCATCATACAATCCCCGCGCGAAAAAAGGAACACGGCGCACGGGTCGGATGGTGATGATCGCACGCAGCATAAAACAAGCAACATGGCGCATGCCAAATGGCGACGCGCGCACATGATAAAAAATAATCAACACGGCGCATGCCAAATGGTGACACGTGCACACAATAAAAAATAATCAACACGGCGCATTAACCTAACGGTGATGATCGCACACATAAAAAAACGCGGATGGAGTCGTTGCCGCTTCCGTCCGCGTTTGGTTGGTTGTTCTTACGGTTTTTTCACTTCGGCTAGCGCGTGCTTGCGCTAGATAGGATTACTCTTTCACATAAGAGCAGCAGTAGTCGCAGATGCTGTCCGTTGCGCAGGAAAAGCGGCTGTTCGCGGGGACTTCGAACGACTGCCCCTCGGAAAACGTCTGCCACTCCGTTGCGCCTGGCAGCAGCGCGCGCAGCTCGCCGCCGAGAATCTCCATGATCTCCTTATCCCCCGTGCCAAGCTCGTATGCACCGGAGAGAATGACGCCGAGCGTCTTCTTCGTTCCGTCCGCAAAGAGCACCGTGCGGCTCGTTACCTTGCCGTCGTAATACACATTCGCCTTTTTGACGATGGTCACCTGCTCAAACCGATCCATAGTTGCTTCCTCCCGCAGAAAAAATTATATATTGTTTTCTATCTTAGCGTAAATCCGGCGGAAAAGATAGCAAATTATATAAGCCGAAGCCCAACTTACATCAGCAGATCCAGCAGCTCATCATATCCGCGTACGGTGTAGGTCGGCAGGATGTTCGCGTCCGGCTCCGCGCCGGGGTTTTGATACCAGCAGGTGTCGATGCCCGCGTTGATGCCGCCCTGAATATCGGCGGAGAACGAATCCCCGATCATGAGGAACGCTTCGTGCCGATCCGTTCCAAACGTGTCGAGGATATGGTCATAATACGCCTTGTGCGGTTTCTGCACGCCCATCTCCTGCGAGATAAACACCTTCTCCAGCAGCGGCAGAAAGCCGGAGCGCCTGAGCCGCTCGCGCTGCACCAGCGTAAGCCCGTTGGTCGCCACCGCGAGGTGATAACGACTGCTCAGCTGTTCGAGCATCTGCGTTACGCCGTCCATCAGGATCGCCTGCATGCCAAGATTGACCACATAGCGGTCGTTGAGCGCTTGTCCCTCGGCAATGTCGCGCCCCAAATGCGCGGCAAACGCCTCAAAGCGCGCCCGCTGAACGGACTTGCTATCCAACAAACCCTCTTCAAACCGTAGCCAAGCCTCGCGGTTGACCTCTAGATATTTATGGTAATCCGCCTCCGAAATGGAGATGCCAAACTCGTCCATGGTCTGAAACAGCGCCGTTTTTTCGCCCGCGGAGAAGTCCATGAGCGTGTTGTCAATGTCGAAAAGCAGATATTCGTAGCGTTTGTTTGTGTTCAAATCGGGTGTCCAACCTTTGCTTGTGTTCTGGTGCCCCTTTGGGTTGCTAACACCTTACACCATTTGGGCGTCAAGATCAATGCCGGGCGCGCTCCGCGCCAAAGAGTTCGCCGCCGATTAGCTGAAATACAGCACGAAAGACTCAAACAGCCGCATGTCATAATTGCCCGGCACGTTTTGATATAAGTCCGTTCCAACGCGCTCGCTATGCCCCATCTTGCCTAAAATGCGCCCGTCCGGCGAGGTGATGGCTTCCACCGCCGCATAGGATCCGTTGGGGTTACAGCGCACGTCCATGCTAGGTAGCCCTTGTTCATCTACATATTGCGCGGCGATCTGCCCGTTCTTCGCCAAGCCGGAAAACACATCCGGCGGGCAGAGAAAGCGCCCCTCTCCATGCGATACCGGCATGGAGTAAATCTCCCCCTCGTCCGCAAGCATAAGCCACGGGGAGAGGTTGGAGGTCACACGCGTTCGGACAATGTGGGATTGATGCCGACCGATGGCGTTGAAGGTCAGCGTCGGCGCGTCGGCAGTGGGCTGAGTCATCCGACCAAATGGGAGTAGCCCCAGCTTGATGAGCGCCTGAAAGCCGTTGCAGATGCCAAGGGCTAGCCCGTCCCGTTCATTCAGCAGGTCAGCAATCGCGTCCGCCGCCAGCGGATGGCGCAAAAACGCGGTGATGAACTTGCCGGAGCCATCCGGCTCGTCCCCGTTGGAGAATCCGCCGGGCAGAAACAGCGCCTGCGTGCGGGACATCCGCGCGGCAAATTCACGCAAACTCTCCTGCAACGCGGCGGCGGATTGGGTGCGGAGCACCAGCACATCCGCCTTAGCCCCTGCGCGCTCCACCGCACGGGCGGATTCATATTCGCAATTCGTCCCCGGAAACACAGGAATCAGAATGGTGGGTTTTGTCGTAATCACACTGCGCGGCCTGACGTGATCGTTGGCGCGATGGATCGCAACCTCCGGCAGTTGATCGGCAATCTGTTTGTGTGTGGGGAACACATTCTCCAGCGTACCTTCATATGCTGTCTCCAGCTCGCTTAGCTCCGCCCGCTCCCCGCGCCACACAAGAGAGCGCGTCGCGGTCGTCTGCCCCAGCAGCTCACCCACCATACAGTCAGGCGCCAGCTCCAGCACAAACGCGCCGAGTCGGGAAGTGAAGAGATCATCCGCCGAATCTGCAAACGCAAATCCGAGTCCGTTGCCGAGGCACATCTTGAACACCGCCTCCAGCACGCCGCCCGCGCCGGGTGTATAGGCCGCGAGAACCTGTTTTGACGCGATCAACGCGTATACCTGCTCCAGTAACTGCCGTTCGGATGCCGCCTCCGGCAGACCATCCGCACGATAAGCGGGACTCAGCAGCGCAACACGCGAGCCAGAACGCTTAAACTCCGGCGAGAGAATCGTGCTTGTGCTACCAATCGCAACCGCGAAGGAGACCAGCGTCGGCGGTACATCCAGCGTCTCAAATGAGCCACTCATGGAGTCCTTGCCGCCGATGGCCGCGACGCCATAGTCGAGCTGTGCCTGAAGAGCGCCGAGCAGCGCGGCGGCGGGTTTGCCCCAGCGGGAAGGATCGTTGCCAGGCTTGCCAAAGTATTCCTGAAAACTCAGGTAGCGCTCGTCCAGCGGCGCGCCGGTCGCTGCGAGTTTTGCCAGCGAGCTCACCACCGCCGCATATCCGCCGGAATAGGGCGAACGCTCCGCAAGGAACGGATCGTAACCCCAAGCCATCGTAGTGCAAGCCTCGCTCCCGCCGGACAACACCGGCAGCTTTGCCGCCATCGCCTGCGGCGGGGTCTTCTGCCGCGCGCCGCCAAAGGGCATCAGCACCGTGTTTGCGCCAACGGTGGAGTCAAACCGTTCACTCAAACCCTGTTTGGAGCAGATATTGAGGTCGGCAACCAGCGTCTTACAGCGCGAGGCAAATCCTGTCGTGTCTTGCGCGTCTTCTTTTTTAACGGGAGCGTCAACGCACACGCGTGTGTGTTTTGCGGCTCCGTTGCTGTCGATAAAGCTTCTACTAATGTCAACGATCTTTTCACCGCGCCAGTGCATGACGAGCCGCGGCTCACGCGTAATCTTCGCAACCGCGACGGCTTGCAGGTTCTCCGCCTCCGCGAGCGCGACGAGCCGCGCCGCATCTTCGGGCGCGACAACGAGCGCCATGCGCTCCTGCGACTCGCTGATGGCGAGTTCCGTTCCGTCCAGTCCCTGATATTTTACGGGAACTTTGTCGAGATCGACCCAGACGCCATCCGCGAGTTCGCCAATGGCGACCGAGACGCCGCCCGCGCCAAAGTCGTTGCAGCGCTTGATGAGCCGCGATGCCTCCGGGTTGCGAAACAACCGCTGGAGCT
>JAEWYV010000304.1 GCA_023458615.1 Bacillota bacterium | reverse complement strand
TTTGCCTTGCCGCGCAAGGGAATTGCAGGGGTATCTTCCTGTATCAAAGGAGAATCACCATGCATCGACCGACGAGTTTGTTTATCAGTTTCGCCGCCTGCCTTCTTCTTTTGGCTGTGATTACTCTCTCAATCACACCTGGGGAAGCAAGTTTGCCTCGTACGGGGGGGCTGTCGGGTGACGAATCGCGGCGTGAGGGTAGCATCCGGATCACGGGTGAGAGCGGGATCGGCCTCGCCTTGTCCGGCTGCTACCTCTTACGCGAGGATGGCGCGGCAGATGTGTTTTTGCCTGCGTCGTATGCGCGGCTGAGGGTGCGCACACTCCTATGCGGGCGCCTCCATATCTTGCTCAATCTGCCCGGCGGGGCAAAAAGCGCGATTCCGGTGCGCGCCATCTATGCGCAGCACGGCCCGATGTTTGATTTGGGGCGAAAGGATATTCCGACAGAAGTAGTTTGGAAGGCGTCCTAGCAGACAGGATTGCAAATAAAATACTGGATCAGGGTCATTCAGCGGGGTTTCGTCACCTCGCTTTTTCATATCGTTATGTCGGAAAATATAATACAAAATTTTATATAATTAGATATTGACAATAGTGTGCGACACACAGTATAATAACGCCGAGGTGATACGAAATGCCCGAATTGGAACCGCTGCAAAACTTTATATCCGAACTCAGGCGCGGCAGTTTAACGCTCGCCGTGCTGGGGAGCCTGCGGGAACCGAGATATGGATATGCGTTGTTGCAGATTTTACAGGAACAAAAAATCGAAATCGAAGCAAACACCCTTTATCCGTTGCTTAGAAGACTGGAGAGTCAGGAGCTGCTGACCAGCGACTGGGATACGAGTGAGAGCAGGCCGAGAAAATACTACACTGTCAGCTTAAAAGGGCAAGAGGTTTTACAACAACTATTGGGGGAGTGGGAGCGCATGCAAAACAGCATCGCCTCCATCTGCGGAAAGGGAGAAAAGTAGTATGAACAACATGATTGAGCGGTATGTGCACGACGTTGCGCGCCGCCTGCCCGAGAAGGATCGGGAGGATGTAAAAAAAGAGCTTCGCGCGAATATCTACGATATGCTGCCGGACGAGGCAAGCGACGAGGCGATCAAGAAGGTGCTCTACGAGCTGGGTTCGCCCGCATCGCTGGCGGAAAAGTACAGAACCAAGCCGCGTTATCTGATTTCACCGGCATACTATGACGAGTATGTAAGCGTGCTCAAGTGGATTCTTCCGCTTGTCGGCGTGGTCGTGATGGTCATCGGGTTTGCCGTCGGCGCATTTGACGCGGCAAGGGAAGGAACCAAGGACTATGCGTTGGTCATCAGCGGGATTATTTCGCAGGGAATCAGCATGGGCGTCTCTGCCGCGTTCCAGGCACTGCTCTGGACCACGATCGGCTTTGTGATTGCCGAGCACAGCGGAGACAAAGGCGAAAAACGCGGTGAGCATGGCTGGCGGATTGAGGATTTGCCGGAGGTGCAGAACGAAAAGGCCCGCATTTCGCTCTCCGAGGGCATTGCGGAATTGATCGTCTCCGTCGTGTTCTCCATCATCGGGTTGATGTTCTGCACGGGAAGGCTGCCGTTTATGATGGCGTTTTCCAATGGCGGGGTGTTCTTCTATAACATCTTCAGCCAGAGTTTTCTGACGATGCTGGTGCCGTTTATCCTGATTTCGCTGGTTCTTTCCATCATAGAGGGAATTGCGAAGATCAAAGACCGCCGCTGGTCAGTGTTTGTCTGCGTGGCGGTGGTGGTCAAAAAGCTGGTTGAGATGGCGATCACGCTCTATGTGGTCAACCAGCCGAATATTCTGAGCACGGAATTTCACAACTTCCTGATGCGGTCGGGCGTGCAGGAAGCGTTTCAGGTGTTCCCGAACATCAACGGCACGAATGTGTTCATCATCGGGTTCTGTGTGATTGTTGTCATCGGTGCGGTAGCCGAGAGCGTAAAGGCGATCAGAAACACGGTCAAGTACAGCAAGTAAAGAGCATAGCACAAATAAAAAAGGCCGCGAGGCCTTTTTTATGTTGCGTGAAATTTTAGCGGGTTATGCCTGCTCCTGCGGTGCATCCGCGGGCTTACTTGCGCCCCCGCGAATCAGGCGCAGCACGGGCAAAATCGCGATCAGGGTGGCAATCGCTGCGGCGACGAAGATGAGGTAGGTGGGTAAGAAACCGCTCTTTCCGTCTACCACAACAGGCTGACCAAATGTGCTGATGATCCGCTCACCGATGAATGGGCCGATGATCATCGGCAGCAACACCCAGAAAATCATGCGGATACCCTGAAACTGTCCCGCGCTGGAGGGCGGGGTGAGGTCCTTGATCCACGCGCCGGTGACGATGAGCTTACTCACCATGCCAAACGCCATCACGAAGATGGCAACACAGAGGAATACCATATCCCGCGCCAGCGACACGAGCAGAAACCCCAGCGCGGAGCAAAGAAGCGCCGCAAGCAACAGCTTTGGCTTGCCGAGGCGATCCACAAGGCGACCGAAGAACACGCCGGCGACGCCGGAGAGCAGCACCATGAGGCCGAGGTTTACGCCGATGACGTCTTTGCTGTAGCCCAGCGTCTTGGTGAAGTAGATGATCTGATACGGGGTTGCGATCTGCTCCGCAATAGCAAACAGCAGCACGCAGAAATAGAGCGAGAAGAGCAGACGGTTTTCCTTAAATGTGCGAATGGAGAAGCCGGAGGTCACCTGCTTCCAGAAGCTGATACCCTCGGTCTTCTCGCGTGGGAATTGCGCCTCCTTCATCAGCAGTCCGCCCACGAGGCCGCAGACCACGACGATAAGCCCCATAGAGGTAAAGAACAGCGTGTAGCCAAAGTATTCAATCAGCATGCCGGAGACGACCGTGGTTACCACCATGGCAAGCAGGGGAAACAACTCCGTTACTCCGCTGACCGTGCCGCGATTGGTTTCGTCCGTTACGTTGGTGAGCCAGGCGTTAAAGCTTGCGTCGTTGGCGGTTGAACCAAGGAAGGTCATGATGCAGTCCAGCGCGATGACCGCGACGACGGCGAGCGTTGCGTTCTTCACCGCGCCCGCGGCGGGGAATACCATTGTCGAGATACCCCAGAGGATGTAGCTTACGAGGATGATGGCCTTGCGCTTGCCGAGACGGTCGCTCAGCGTGCCCATGATAAGCGTGGTGACAGTGGCGGTGATGGCGCTAAACGCGACCATCAGCGAGATCACCTTTGGGTCGGGGGAGATCACGTCGTTGACAAACATGTTGAACCAGGAATTTTCAATTACCCAGGCAATCTGTCCGGAAAACGCGAGCAGAATGATGGCGATCCAGTTGTTTGCGCCGAGTTTGGTCTTTGTTTTTTCGGTCATGTGTTCCTCCTTATCCCGCGCGGGGTCTATAGCTATTTTATCACGCAATGCCCGCATGGGCATCCCCTACCTGAAACATTCAGCAATTGGAAACTGCGCAATTCTCAGGCGCGTGCAGCCGTAGGGGACGAGTGTGATGTCTGCTTGGTCGTCTGCCGATACGGTAATTGGTTCGGGCACAGATCCTGCGCTGCCGTGCTGCATCGACCAGTGCGGTGCGCGTGCCATCGGTAGGCGCACGATCATCGGTGGCGTGATTTCGTTAAACGGCAACTCGCCCGGCTCGCTCAGTATAACCTTAGCACGCTCGAGCCACTCCTGCACCAGCGCATAGCGCCACTCGCTGCGCGGATAGAGCGCGTAGTCCGCAAACGGCGGTTTGCCACGCAGCACGCGTTGTTCCGCCGCGATGGGTAGCGCGAGCAGTAGCGGCCCGCGCCAGAGCGTCGCGCCGCCGGAAGCCTCCC
>JAEWYV010000303.1 GCA_023458615.1 Bacillota bacterium | reverse complement strand
AACTTCATACGTCCCTTACTCCAAAGTATTGATACAGCGTGCAGGGCATGCCGCCATTTGTGAGCTTTCTGCGTTTGTCCGCGCGCTGTCCATAGACCGACTCAAACTCCCGCATGCCGGAGAACACGTTTACGCTCCAGCCGGGATAAGGCGCAAACACGCGCCGCATCAGCCGATAAAGCGATTTCGCATCGTCCTTCTCCAGTAGACGCTCGCCATAGGGCGGGTTGCAGACGATGATGCCGCTCTGTTCAGCATCGGAAAAATCTTTGATATTTTGAACGCGCCAATCGCAAAACACACCGGCTTTTTTTGCATGCTTTTTGCATAAATCAATGCTTCGCTCATCAATATCAAACCCGCGAACATCGATCTTTTGATTTGTCCTTGCGTCCGCGGCATTCTGCCGCTCCCGCGCCCAAACGCCCTGATCGAGAAACCACCAGCTCTCCGCGGCAAACGAGCGGGAAAGCCCCGGCGCAATGTTCTGCGCAATCATCGCCGCCTCGATGGGCATCGTTCCACTGCCGCACATCGGATCAATCAGTATGCTATCCGAACGGAAGCGGGACAGCATCACAATCCCCGCACCGAGGGTTTCGGAAAGCGGCGCGGCGACGTTAAACGTGCGATATCCCCTTCGCGAAAGTCCGGCGCCGCAGCAATCCAAGCAGAGCGAAACATGATTCCTCAGGATTCCGACTTCGATGATAATCTCGTCTCCGCCCTCGGGAATCACCTGCGTGCGGTATCCCGCCTTCAGGCTCTCAATAATCGCTTTCTTGGCAATGCTCTGGCAGTCACTAACCGAAAAGAGCGTGCTTTTCGCCGATTTTCCCGTTACATGGATAAACGATTCCGGTTTTAGATACTGCTTCCAGCGCACCGCCTTGGTTTTCTCAAATAGTTCGTCAAACGTCTCGGCGTCAAATTCATCTACGACGAGCAGCACACGCTCCGCCGTGCGCAACCAAAGCAGCGCTTTTGCCATCGTCTCCACACCGCCGGAAAACGAAACGCGCGCATCCGCCGTTTCGATGACTTCGATATCCAGATCGTGCAGCTGGCGCGTCACCAAGGACTCCAAGCCCAGCTTACAGGTAGCGTAAAATTTCATGTGTTCTCCTCCGGCGTAGTTGCAAACGGTTTTAGCTTGACCAACGCATTTCTCAGGCGCGATTTCGTCACGCGGTAGACTTCGCTGATTTCGTCCTCTGTTACACTTTCCCCGCAGGAAAGCCTGCCCAGATACTCCAAGGCTGCGGCAAACGAGAGTTCCTGTGCTGCGGATATCCGCGGGAATTTCTGGTTCAGGCTCTCGATATATCGCTTATAGATATTCGCAGCCTCTGTTGCGCATTCCTCTCGGCAATTGCCAAGCATGTATTGTATCATGAGTTGCATGACGCTCTCATACGACGTTGGGAGCTTATAGTCCAGCTCGATCATATTGACGCGCCCTTTGATCCAGTGACCGTTGAGATAAGCCATATACGGTTCTTTTGCATCCAGATGCTTGAGCATGCCGAATACCGCGCGTTTGAGCTCGTCCGGCTGATCGGTGCGCAGTAAGAAGTCGCGCAGGATTCTCTCGGAGTAATGATCCCCAAAGGTGAACACCAACGAGAGCATGCTCTTCTTCACGCGCAGATCGGAAAGCGTCACCGCCCAGACGAGCATATCCCGAAACGACTCATCCTCCAACCACGCGTGATACAGTTCATCATGCGGCAGCGCCAGCATGCGATTGATGTGATTGAGCCGCCGAAACGCCTCGCCAAACGGTACCTGATAGGGAATCATCCACTTCGCGGCGGAGCGCTTGCCCGCGCCTTCCACGTGTTTACATTGATTCAGATAATACTTTGCTACGGTATCGTGCGGATCGATGCGCAGAAGCTTTCGATAGAGCGCCTTTGCCCCTTCCGCGTCGCCCTGCATAAACCGCGCATAGCCGAATTTGTGCAGCACGTTTTCGTCATAGGGCAATAGGTATTGCATTTGTGTAAGCGTCTTTTCCGCGTCCGCATATCGTTCCAAATCCAGTTGCAGCACGGCAACGCTATGCAGTTCTTCCGGATCCAATGCGTGCAGCGAGATAATCTCGTCCAGCCGCGCGTTCGCCGAAATGCGGTTCCCCTCTTCAATATCCGCCAGCGCAAGCGTGCAGTTTGGCAGAACACTCTTCGGGTCTTCGATCAATAGTGCGTTTGCCAGCTTCTTTGCCTCTTCCCTGCGGTTTGCAATGAAATAGGCTATGGCGAGCTGCTCGCGTACTTTGACGGATTTGGGAGACTGCGCCAAACGATGTTCCAGCTCTTCAATTGCGTAGCTGGTCTCCGAACTGGCAAGAAGCGAGCGCGCAAAATGGCAAACGGCATTGTCCTCATAATCGTCGTCCGTCCGCAGGCCGGTGGTTTCAAACATCGCCTCATCGTCGTCGATCATATCGAGGAAATCCTCTGCATCCGCGGCAAAATCTCCGTCCGGCTCGGCATCCAGATAATCCTCCAGGCTATCCGCGGCGTTATCAAAATCCTGCAAACCGAAGTAGTTGCAAGCAAGGCCAAAATAGCACTCCGGCGGTGTCTCTTCGCTATCCGCCATGAGCTGGATCAAGATGCGATTGCTCTCTTCAAAGCGCTGCATCTGGCTGAGAATCTCCGCCAGCGCGATCGCTATCTCCGGATCCTGCGGCGCGCGCTCATACGCCTCGCGGTATTTTGCTATCGCCGCGAAGAGGTCATTTTTCTCCAGCTCCTTCGCGCCACGCTTCATATAAAACGTCGCGTTCTGGGAAAATGGAATTACTTTTCCTGTTTTATTCGTCTTCATCTTCTCTCGCCGTTGCCGTTTGCAGCAACAATCGTAGGTCGCCTTCGTTAAACCGATATACCTTATCGCAAAACCGGCAGGTCAATTCTGCGCCGTGATCCTCTTCAATCATATCCGTGAGTTCGTCATAACCAAGCGAAATCAGCGCGCGCTCAGTCCGTTCACGCGAACAGTCGCAGAAATACTTGGGTTCGCGCTCCCCGGCAAAGGTTAAGCCAAGTTCGCCGAACATGCCATCTAGCAGCTCCTCCGGCGTCTCTCCTTCATCCAGCCGCTCAGAGAAATGCATGACCTCCTCGCCCTTTGCCTGTAGCAGATCAATCATCTCTTCCGGACAGCCGGGCAGGGGTTCTGCAAACACACCGACCGCGGCGCGCACTTCGCCGGATTCCGCGCGCGCACGAACGCCGAGATAGACCAGCGCAGGCCGTTGCAGACTGGTTGCGTAGTAGTTTGCAAAGTCAATTGCAACTTCGCCGGAGACCAGGTTGCACAACCCAACATACGGTTCCTTTAGCCCAAGATCACTCACCACCGAGAGCTTGCCCGTGTGTCCAACAAATCCGCCAACGTCGAGTTTACCGTTTTCCTTGAGAGGAAGCTCGACATCACCATTGGTCAAAGATCCCTTTACCTCAAGCAGGCTGTTCCCCGTGCAGATCATGCTGCCCGCGGGTCCGTCACCCTTGATGATCGTAGAAACCAGATCGTTTTCGCCTTTTAGGTCTGCCGCCATAATCACGGTCATCATCAGTTGCCTGCCCAGCGCGGCTGTCGCCACGCGGGAGAGGTGATGCACTCGACTCGCCTCCTGAACCAGATTGGTCCCGTCCACAAATGCGATGCGCACCATTCCGTCCGCCGCGACACACTGGATCAATCGGTCTTTTCTCTCGGGTTTGTATCGTAAAATATTGTCCTTCATACTTCGTATTTGTTTCTCTTTCTCTTAATCAAGTCTTAATGATTGCTGCTTACTTTTTCGCAATAAACTGTATCCGTTCGCTAGTTGCCGTCGGTTGTTCCGTCGTAAAAGCGTGAAAGATCCCAACTATTGTAAATCCCGCACGTTCAAGCGAACTTGTCAGTTCACTGACCGGATGCGCACGCTGAATATGCCGCTCGTCAAAGCGCGTGTACTTGCCCTGCCCATCCGGAATAAAAAACGCCAGACGCATCTCGAGCAGTTTTGACCTCGGATCATAGCAGTTTTGCCAGAGGTAAGTACAGTCCGGTTCGTCCTCGCCATAGGTCTGGCAACCGAGGATGTTTTCCAGTTTATATTCGCTGGACACATCAAATAGCAAAAGTCCACCGTCTTTTAGCGCATGGTATGCGCCTAAAAAGAATCGATCAACATCCGCCTCGGACAGCAGATAGTTCACTCCGTCACAGGCACAGGTAATGGCAGATACGGGTTTGTGCAGGGAGAGGTTCCTCATATCCTGACAAACATATG
>JAEWYV010000302.1 GCA_023458615.1 Bacillota bacterium | reverse complement strand
TTACATCTCCATGTTTGCCGTCGTTCTGGGGAATGGCAGCACGTCGCGGATGTTTTGCATGCCGGTGACATACATGATGATGCGCTCAAATCCGAGGCCGAATCCCGCGTGCTTCACGCCGCCGAATTTTCGCAGCTCCAGATACCAGTCATACTGTCCCAGATCCATGCCGAGCTCCGCAATGCGCTTTTCGAGCATATCCTGCCGCTCTTCACGCTGGCTGCCGCCGATGATCTCGCCCACGCCGGGCACCAGAAGATCCGCCGCGGCAACGGTTTTGCCATCATCGTTCATGCGCATATAAAACGCCTTGAAATCCTTGGGATAATCCGTTACAAACACCGGGCATTTGTAAATTTGCTCGGTGAGGTAACGCTCGTGCTCGGTCTGAAGTTCCAGCCCCCAGCCGACGGGGTATTTAAACTCGGCACCGCTCGCCAGAAGTTGCTCAACCGCCTTGGTATAGCTCAGGCGGACAAAATCGTTTTTGAGCACGACATCCAGCCGCTCCAGCAGGCCGGGATCGACGAACTTATTGAAGAACTCCATCTCGGCAGGGCAGCGATCCAGCACCGTCTTGATGATGTATTTAATCATCGCTTCGGCGACATCCATATCTCCCGCAAGATCGCAAAACGCCATCTCCGGTTCAATCATCCAAAACTCCGCTGCATGGCGGGCGGTAAAGCTATACTCCGCGCGGAAGGTCGGGCCAAAGGTATAGATGTCGCGAAACGCCATTGCGAACGCCTCGCCATAGAGCTGGCCGGACACGGTCAGGTTCGCGGGCTTGCCAAAAAAGTCGCCGGAAAAGTCCACATTACCATCTTTATCCTTCGGCATATCCTTGAGCGGCAGCGTGGTTACCTGAAACATTTCGCCTGCGCCCTCGCAGTCCGAACCCGTGATCAAAGGGGTATGCACATACACAAAGCCATTCTGCTGAAAGAACTCATGGATCGCCGCGGCAACCACGGAGCGCACGCGAAACGTCGCCTGAAAGGTATTGGTGCGCGGGCGAAGATGCTGAATGGTGCGCAGGTACTCCAGCGTGTGCCGCTTCTTTTGCAGCGGATAGTCTGCCGGGCATGCGCCTTCCAGAATGATTTCACTTGCACGGATCTCAAACGGTTGCGGTGCATCCGGTGTCATCACCAGTTCGCCGGAAACGGCGATTGCGCAGCCCGTGGAGAGTCCGTTGCCCAAATTTCGATCGTCGCGCTCAAAAACGATCTGAACAGGGGTAAAGCATGTACCATCGGTCAGCTCGACAAACCCGAGCGTCTTGCCTTCGCGAACCGTTCGAACCCAACCGCAGACCGCGATTGGACCGGCATACGATTCCGGCGATTTTTGAATTTGGGATAGTTTGAGCGCCATAAAAAAACAACCTTTCCTATTTTGAAATTTGGGATTAACGGATAGTATATCACATTTTACCGCCGAAAAAAGCCCCTTTTCTTGCTTTGCCGACTGGTTTTAGGCAAATTGACGGCAGGCAAAACCGCTATTTTGATCGAATTTTGGTGGAATTGCAAACGATATTGAAAACCGCTGTACCACAATAGCGAATATGCTATACTGATTGTAGTCTCTTTGGAGGGGAATTATTATGTATTTTGGCTATGGATCGGGCGACGGAATCTATATTATCCTGCTGCTCGTGGTCATGGGAATTAGTTTTTATGCACAGGGCAAGGTGCAAAAAACCTTTAACCAGTTTGCGCAGATGCCGATTTCGTCCGGCCTCCGCGCGGAAGAAATTGCCCAGCAACTGCTCAACCGGGGGAACAGTCCGGTTCAGATCACGCCTGTCCAGGGTTCGCTTACCGACCACTTTGACCCGAAGAACGGCGTGGTGGGGCTAAGCACACAGGTGTACGGGCAAAACAGCATCGCCGCCGTCGCGGTTGCGGCGCATGAGATCGGTCACGTTATGCAATATCAGGAGGGCTATGCACCCATCCGCCTGCGCAATGCGATTCTCCCCGTTGCCTCCATTGGCTCCTTTGCCGCTCCGTGGATCGTCATCCTCGGTCTTATGATGGGCAGCTTTAATCTCTCCATGATCGGCGTAATTCTCTTTGGCGCGATGCTGGTATTTCAGGTGGTTACCCTGCCTGTTGAATTCAACGCCTCCGCTCGCGCGCTGAGAATGCTTGAGGAAGGCAACTACATCACCTATGAGGAATCCGACGGAGCAAAAAAGGTTTTAAATGCCGCCGCGATGACCTATGTCTGGGCGGCGGTCGCCTCCCTCATCAGCTTCCTGAGGCTGCTTGCGATGGCAAATCGTTCCCGCAGGAATTAGCAAGGAGCATACCCCTATCTGCATGATTGCAAAGCGAGGGCTTGGGCCTTCGCTTTTTTTCTGTTAAGGCACATTGGGCTTCTCATGAATCCAGTCTGCGTATGTGAGAAAATACGCCGCTTTCTTGCCAATCCTACCCTCATGGTGATACTATCTGTTTAGCATCGCAGGGAGGGAGTTCTTCATGAAGATCTTGTTCAAAAGCGCCGTCACGCTATGCTTTATCGCGATCATCTGCATCGTACTATCGCTGCTGCTCAGCGCCATGAAAGAAATTTTCATCTCATCCTGGTTTATCTTTAACAAATCCGTCGTAGTCGGCGTGCTCTCGGGTTTGGCGCTCACCTGCATCATTGCGCTGATTCAACTCTTGCAATACCAGCGCGAGAGCGCTAAGGAGCGCGCGGTACAGTTGGGCGATTTTCGTCGGGAAGCCGATATCTTTCAAGCCATTGTGACGAAATCCGCCAACACCGCAGAGATGCGCACCGTTTCGGATGCACAACAGCAAGTGCTGGGGACAACGCTGACACGGCTGAACGAGCTTGCCACACGCATGCTTCGCGGCGAGCGCTTCTCCCCGATCCAAAGTGCGACGAAACAATGGCTCAAACGGCTCGCCTCCCCCGTCTCTAAGGCAGAGGCCGCCTTCTTAACCGCACTGCTCCCACTCTCGGAACACTGCCATGCAGCGGAACAGGCGCATCATGTTCTCCCTTATCTGACTGATGAATCGGAGAAACAAAAAAATCGCTTGCTGCTTCATCAAAGTCTAGAGCAAATGCTCGCCTCTCTTGCGCGAGGCGGCGCGCTCGATTTGGCATTGTTACAGTATGAGAGCGCAATCCATCGCTTCCTCGGCAAACGGAACCCCCCAGATTTAAAATAGCCGCATCAAGCGCGCGGAAGCAAAGGCAATTGGCGAAGGGCAACACCTTCGCTTTTTTATGCAGGAAAGGCGAGGTGTTGAAGTGCGGCTCCGTTTGCTATAGAATAGGATACAGAGTGCATAAGGAGGAACCAATATGCGTGACGAACGGCTGGATCGGCTTGCCGATCTGCTTATCAACTATTCCCTCAAGCTCAAGAAAGGCGAACTGTTTGAAATCAACGGTTCTCTGCCGGCTAAGCCTCTCATCAAGGCGCTGCAAAAACGCGCAAACGCCATGGGCGCCGTACCGTTTGTAAAACTTACGGACGACGAGCTCGTCCGTCTCTTTTTCGGTTTTATCGACCCGGAACACCCAGAGAATGCCAAGCCTGCCATCGACGCGCAGCTAGAGTGGGAAACCAAGTACTGGGATCATCTCGTAGCGCATGTGGACATCGGCGTTGACGAAAACGATGCGGAGCTCTCCGCTGTGGACACCCGCGCGATGACCTATTATCGTGATCAGCGCAGGGCGCTGCGCGACCGCATCATCGACGAGCGCCGCTGGGTCTATCTGCACTGGCCAACCATGGCGGACGCGCAGAAGGCCGGCATGTGCTATGACGACTTTTTCGATTTCTTCCTTTCCGCCGCACTCGTAGACTATGAGAAGATGGGGCGCGATATGGAACCGTTGGTGGAACTCATGGAGAAGACCGACATGGTACATATCCTCGGCCCCGGCACAGACCTTACCTTCTCCATCAAGGACATCCCTGTCGTCTCCTGCCACGGTGAATTGAATATTCCCGACGGCGAGGTCTATACCGCTCCCGTACGCGAGAGCGCAAATGGCACGGTACAATACAACACGCCCGCCATGCGCTATGGCAAACGGTTTGACAACCCGCGCCTGGTCTTCAAAAACGGGCACATCGATGAGGCCAGTTGCGACGGGGATGTCGCCGGTTTCAACGAGATGCTCGATGCGGACGAGGGCGCGCGGTATCTGGGCGAGTTCGCCATCGGCGTCAACAACGCCGTAACAAAATCCATCGGCAACACGCTCTACGACGAAAAGATTGGCGGGTCGTTCCATCTCACGCCCGGCTGTGCCTATGCCGACGCGTTCAACGGTAACAAGAGTCAGCTGCATTTGGACATCGTCTGCATTCAGACGGAGGTTTTCGGCGGCGGCGAAATCTGGTTTGACGGCAAGCTGATTCGTAAAAATGGCGTATTTCTCGTGGATTCCCTCAAGGGACTTAACCCGTAATACGCAGGATGTGTCCAGCGATGGTACGCCGGTTTTGAGGAAGGTTGTGGAAGCATGAAGCAATCCGCCCGCGCCTGGGCGCTTGATATTCTCCTGTTCCTGCTCGGCAGCGCAATGGTCGCAGCCGGGCTGGTTCTTTTTACGATTCCCAACGACATCGCCCCCGGCGGCGTCTCAGGGCTTGCCACCGCGCTGGCATATTTTACGCCAGTCTCGGTGGGTATCTGGACGCTGCTGCTGAATATCCCGCTGATCGGGCTCGCCTGGTGGAAGCTGGGATTTCGTCCGCTGGCAAAAACCATCTTTACCACGCTGATGCTTTCGGCATTTATTGAGCTGTTTTCGCGTATTTTGCCGCCGTACAGCAACAATATCCTGCTCGCTTCCGTGCTTGGCGGTGTACTCTGCGGCATCGGCATGGGGATTATCTTCGTGCGCGGGGCGACCACTGGCGGAACTGACCTGATCAGCCTGCTGCTCAACCGCGCGTTTCCGAATCTCTCTGTGGGTTCGCTGCTTCTGATGGTGGACACCATGGTTGTTGTATTTGCCGTGTTCGTGTTTAAAAACATCGAGGTGGCGCTGTATTCCATCGTGACAATATTTGCCACCACGCGGACGATAGACGCTATCATGCAGGGCGTTGACCACGCAAAGGTGATCTATATCGTCACCGAGCGGGCGGATGATATCCTCGCGCTGCTGGCAGATGAGCTGGGCCGCGGGGTGACGGTGCTGCAAGGGCGCGGCGGTTACACGCGGCGGGATAAGCACGTTCTGATGCTCGTCGTACGCCGCAACTCCTTTGCGCAAACGCTCAAAGCGGTCAAGCAGATCGACAAGCAGGCCTTCATCTTCGTCACCGACGCAACCGAGGTGCACGGAGAAGGGTTTAAGGCGATGGAGTAAGTTCGCAATCTAACAAGACCTCCGGCGAAAGCCGGAGGTCTTGTTGATATGCGTCAGTTTTCTTGCTGTCTCGCCAGTTCCGCCTGACCTTGTTCGTTGGTATACATATGCTTGCGGAACACGATAAACCGATAAACGGAAAACTCTGTTATCAGGTTGATCACCATGGTGCCAAAGAGCACGATATATTCGTTCCACCCCGCTTGGGTGAGCGCCTCGCCCCACCAGGTCGAGAGCGGCGTAAACACCAGATAATACACAAATATCTGCATCATGGCAAGCGGTATGTTCTTTGCGGACTTGAATGTAAATTTTCGATTGACCGTAAAGTTGTAAACGACCGACAGCGTCAAAGCAATTAGATAGCTCGGCCAATAGTCCCAGCGGATGGTTTCATTGAGCAACGTGAATGACGCCGCCTGTATGATCCCTGCCGATGCGGAAAAAAGGAGATATTTCAAACCCTGTAAAAAGTTCTGTCGACCGGTAAACTTCACCGTGCCCTGCGCATTTCCCAGCTCCTCCGGGGTAAACTCGTTCTGTTCCGTAATGGTATCCTCCGTCTATCTCAATTCACACTATATTTCGTCAATCTCATCCATCTCTCTCATCTCGGGCGCAATTGGTTCTTCCGGATGGACAGAGACTGAGAAGAGGGAAACGCTGTTTTTTCCATTTCGTTTCACATGATAGAGTGCTTCATCCGCTGCCTTATAGAGCGTCTCAAAGCTATTTCCGTCGCGGTGATAAATCGCGATTCCGATACTAAGCGACACGGGGATATTGATGCTTTTACTCAATCCGGACATCTCGACTCGCAGCGCCTCCGCCTTTTCCAGCGCGTCGCCATCCTCATAGATGTTCTTCAAAAACACCATATACTCATCCCCACCGATACGGGAAAGATAATCTCCTGAACGGAAGAGGCGCTTCATACCCGTTGCAAACGAGATCAGTAGACGATCTCCTTCCGCATGCCCCAGCGTATCATTGACCGATTTGAAGTTATCGAAGTCCATGATTAAAAGCGCGTGCTTGCCGCCAAGACCCTCGCCTTCGAGAAAGCCTTTAACATTTCGCTCAAATGCGCCGCGGTTTAGGAGGCCGGTCAGCGGCTCACTATCCGCCTGACGTGTCAAGCGCTGAATGGATTGCTTCTGTCGATGAATGTCGGCAATCTTGCCGACCAGTTGTGTCGCCTGTCCGTCATGGTCAAACACAGAGAAAATTTCAAACCGTTTCCAGCGGATCACGCCGCGCGCACTGACCATTCGGATGTCCTCCTTGGACTCCGCGGCTCCTGCGCGCAGTTTGGCAACCATCGATAAAAATATCTGCCGATCCGGTTCGTAAAACAACGTTAAGCAATTATCCAGATGTTCAATGGTGCAGATAGGCGGTGGTGCGCCAAACATCGCATCAAAGCTATCGTTAAACGATATTTTGCCGGAATCCATGTCGATCTGGAAAAAGACTTCATTGGAGAGTTTTGTGATGAGCTGATATCGCTCCGCGCTCTGGCGCAGCAGGTCCTTGTCCTGTTCGAGCTTGGCTACCGTGCTTTGCTCATGCAGATAGGCCTGCATCGTCATAGAGACGCCGACCAGCAACATGATAAACAGCATGCCCAACAAGTACATCCGCACCTGCTGCTGAACCACATCCGCCGCCGACGCAGGCACGATTGAGAGCACATACCAGTTGAATGTGTTCACCTTTTCGCTGACGGCATAGTACCAAGCGCCTTGATAGGTGAATCGATAGCGAATCGTCTTCCCGTCGCGAATTTGATTTTTAAGCTCATCCAGTTTTGTCCCTTTTTCCAGCGTCTGGTCGTTGATCCATTGAAAGATATTGCCGTTTCGGGTAACGATACCCGGCTTTAACTCGGAGAACACAACGATTCCTTTGGAATCGCAAATGAGGGAATATGCCTCGTCGTCATAGGCGTGTGTCTCCATGAGACTGGAGATATTCTGCCCGTCCAATTCCGCAAAGAGAACGCCGTCCGCACCGCCAACGGTATCAGCGCGCGCAGAAACAATAATATTCTGCTGATTGGTTTGAATCTCCTGCGTCGTCTCTGCCAGCAGGGTTTCCCCTTGCATACTGCGGATAAACCAGTCTTCCTGCGATACATCGGTAATTGGAAAACTGCCGTAAACCACGGTTCCGTCAGCATTTGCAAATCCGGCTTTCACATTTGTTGCGTCCCGCTGCAGCTCGGTTTGCAGGGTTTTTACCAGTTCGCTTGCATCGGAACTATTCTCGTGATCCGCAATCAGCTCTGCGCGAGTGGTGACCAGATGAACATATTTTTCAATCGCTGTACGCTGATATCGCGTTGCATCCAACAGGGTTTGGTAGGTGCCAATTCGAATTTCGGACATCACCTGCCGGTTGATCCCCAGAAATGCAATCAGAACGATGGCAACCGCAAACAAAGGGAAGCCAAAGTACCGCAGGAGATCGCCCGGCAATTTGCGCGTGGTGTTTTCCTGTTTCACAATCTCCCACCCTTTCCTTCTGGTGTGCGGTTGGTTGCTTTTTTATGATATATTGTTCTGTTTGTTTGATTGCATTATACCGAGTAATTTGGCATTTGTCATCTTTATTGCCAATAGTGATCCACGCAGCGCAAAAAAGGGCGGCAGCCGTCCGCTCATGCAGACAACCACCGCCTCATTCTGTTGATTGTTCGAAAGGGTCAACTCGCTTAGATGCGCGCTACTCCGCTCTTTCTTGCCGCATCGGCAACAGCCGCGGCAACGGTCTTACCAACACGCGGGTCAAACGCCTTAGGGATGACATAGTCCGCGCTGAGCTCGTTTGCCGGAATCAGGCTGGCGAGCGCATAAGCTGCGGCGATCTTCATCTCGTCGTTGATGTCACTTGCGCGGACATCAAATGTACCGCGGAAGATGCCCGGGAAAGCCAGAACGTTGTTGATCTGGTTGGGGAAGTCGCTTCTGCCGGTTGCGATGACGGCTGCGCCGCCCTCCTTCGCTTCGTCCGGGAAGATTTCCGGCGTGGGGTTGGCGCAGGCAAAGATGATCGCATCCTTATTCATGGTCTTGACCATGTCCACGGTGACCATCTTCGGTGCGGAAACACCGAGGAAGACATCTGCGCCGACCATCGCGTCCGCAAGGGATCCCTGCTTCTTTGCGCGGTTGGTGATGAGCGCCATCTCTTCCTTGATCCAATTCATATTGTCCTTGCGGCCCTCATAGATGATGCCGGAGCGGTCGCAAAGGGTTACATCGGCAAAGCCGTCGGAAAGCAGCAGCTTGGTGATGCTGATGGCTGCCGCGCCTGCGCCGTTGATAACGATCTTGACGTCCTCTTTCTTCTTGCCGACAACCTTGAGCGCGTTGATGAGCCCCGCGAGGGTAACAACAGCGGTACCGTGCTGGTCGTCATGGAAAATCGGGATGTCGCACTTTTCCTTCAGCTTGCGCTCGATTTCAAAGCAGCGGGGCGCGGAGATATCCTCCAGATTGACGCCGCCGAAGCTGCCGCTGATGAGATACACGGTGTTGACGATATCTTCCACAGCCTTGCTCTTGACGCAGAGCGGGAATGCGTCTACATCGCCAAAGGCTTTGAAGAGCACGCATTTGCCTTCCATAACCGGCATGCCGGCTTCGGGACCGATGTCGCCAAGGCCGAGCACGGCGGTGCCGTCGGTCACAACCGCGCAGAGGTTCCAGCGACGGGTGAGTTCGTAGCTGAGGTTGACGTCCTTCTCGATCTCAAGGCAGGGCTGCGCAACGCCGGGGGTATACGCCAGCGAGAGATCCTCACGCGTGGCGACGGGTACGGTTGCCTTAACCTCGATTTTGCCCTTCCACTCGCCATGCAGGCGGAGGGATTCCTTTGCATAATCCATATGATTGCTATCTCCTTGTGGTGATTTATTTACGCTTCAAACGGGAACTTATAGGGCAGGTTCTTCTTGTCGCGAATCGCGATGAACTCCTTCTGTACCGCGTCGCCGACCGGCACGCCCTTGTCCTTGCGCTCCAGCCAGACGAGGTGCTCTTTTTCACCCGCGGTATAGATGCGCTCCTGACCCGGTGCCTTTTCCGAGGCGCGCAGCTCACGCAGAATTTCGCCTGCAATCTTTTTAAAGGTTTCGAGGCCGCAGAACGCTTCCGGATCGATGACGATAAAGAAGTGTCCCAGGTGATACGGCTTCTTGTTGCCGTTCTCGTCGCGGTCTACACACATCTTGAGGAAGCTGCCGGCCTGCAAAGCGGCGGAGAAAATCTCGACCACCGTTGCATAGCCATAGCCTTTGTATCCTGCGAGCTCCTCGCCGATGCCGCCGAGCGGGGCTAAGGCGGCGGTGCCATCCGTAAGGCCTTTGAGGATCGCCGGACTGTCCGTCATGGCGCTGCCGTCGCGCCCGATGACCATGCCCGCCGGGGTATCCTTGCCGTTTCTGGCGTAGTATTCAATCTTGCCGCGCTGGCTGATGCTTGTTGCGCAGTCCAGCGTGAAGGGGAAATCCTCGTCCGTCGGGAGTCCGAAGGTAAGCGGGTTGGTGCCGAGCATGTTTTCTACACCGAAGGTCGGGGCGATGGACGGACGCGCATTTGTGCCGGAGATGCCGATGAGCCCCTCATTGACCGCCATGCTGGTCCAGTAGCCCGCGATGCCGTAATGCGAGCTGTTGCGGATGGCAGCCATCGCCATGCCATTCTTCTTTGCCTTTTCGATGATGGTTTTCATCGCCTTATAGCTGGCGACCATGCCCATGCCGTCATGCGCGTCCACAACAAGCGTGGTGGGTGTTTCGCGTACTACTTCATAGTTGGTGACCGGGTTTAGTATGCCCTGATCGATGCGGTCAAGATAGATGGGCTTAAAGCGGTTGCAACCGTGGCTCTCAATGCCGCGACGGTCGCTCTCGAGCAATACATCGGTGCAAATCTTCGCATCCTCCAGCGGAATGCCATAGGATACAAAGGTATCCGTCATGAATCCCTGAATCATGTCCCACGGGATATACGGTCTGGTTTCTGCCATTGTTTTGTTCCTCCTGTTTC
>JAEWYV010000301.1 GCA_023458615.1 Bacillota bacterium | reverse complement strand
AGCTCCATCAGCCGCTTTTGCAGCGCCATGACATCCTCGCCCTCTGCGCCCTTTTCGATGCGAATCTCCGGCGTAGGACTGGGTGTTGGCTCCGGCGTTGCGGTTGTGGCGACAACGGTTGGAACCGGCGTTGCAAACGCAAGCGCAGCGGTGAGCTCCTCCGCCTTTTTGTGTCGATTGCCGGAGACGGCAATGATGACAACGACGCAGATGAGCACAAATCCGCTTGCTGCGCCCAAGAATATCTTCATGGGCTTTTCCATAAGATAGAGCGAGCGTAAGAACCGTTTCAACCAGGCAACGATGCGCTGTTGCACCGTTTTTTTCTTGGAAGCAGGCTTTTTCGGCTTTAATCCGCTTCCGTCGAAACCGCCGCCTGTCGGCGCTCCGTTTCTCGGCGGATTTCCATTTCCGCCTGAGCCGCCGCCACTTTTCACCTGTACTCGGGTAGATTGGGCACCGCTGCTGCCGGAGGCATAGCTTCTGGGCGCGCCGTTTACCACGCCGCTTCCATTTGAACCGTTGACCGCAGCTGGATCTTTCACAACAGCACCGTTTCCGTTTGAACCGTTTGTGTTCGGTGCTGGATTCTTTTGGGGCATGCTGTTTGCGCTTGCAGAATCTACCCGATAGTTGCTTCGAATTTGGGTTGAGTTCGTTGCGATCCCATTCCCGCGCTGCATCGAATCCGATCCGCGTATTGCCGTGTTTGAATCAGGCGATGCTCCGCCGCTGGCACCCGAATAAAGCGGCTTGGAATCTTGCGAAGCGTATGATGTATTTTTACTGATCGATTGATTTTGATTGCGAGTTCCAGAATACGGCTGAACACCGGAATAGACACCGTTCGCGGGTGAATACCCGTAGGACGAATACGCGCCATTTCTGTCGAACGAAACAGTCCCACGCGGGTCGTTTTTGCCATACGATCCGCCTGCATATGCGTTTACATTTTGCTGTGCGTTCATGCCGGGATTTGATCCAGTCTTATAAAAGTCCATAGTATTCTCCTAAGAGAAAATTCTAAGGACTGCCGCGTATATTTGCAATAGCAAACTAAATATTGTAATACATTGTTCAAGATTGCACGCTCTGGCACAACATATAGTGATATGCGGAACAGAACTGCACACATTTTCATGGTCAATTATGAACGAAATCCGGCGATTTTGAAACGGCAAACGCTCCGGCTTTTGCCGGAGCGTTGAAACAAACAATTGAGTTGCAAACAATATCTTAGTCGAACAACTGTGTGGAAAGATATCGTTCACCGGTATCCGGTAAAATGGCGACGATGTTCGCGCGATCCATTCCGGTTTCGCGCGCGGATTCTACCGCGGCAACGAGTGCAGCCCCGCTGGAGATCCCGCAAAGGATTCCCTCTGTTTTCATGAACAGGCGCGCCATCTCTAAGGAATCCGCCGTCGTGATGGACATGATTTCATCCACCGCATTGCGGTCAAAATTTTTCGGAACAAAGTTTGCGCCAATTCCCTGAATACCGTGCGAATTCGCCATGCCGCCTGTGAGCACCGGCGACTCTGCCGGCTGAACCGCGATCACGCGGACAGACGGGTTCTGCCGCTTGAGATAGCGTCCCGTGCCGCTGACCGTTCCACCCGTGCCGACACCGGCAACCAGAACATCCACATGTCCCTCCGCATCCCGCCAGATCTCAGGACCTGTGGTTGCTTCATGCGCCGCGGGATTGTCCGGGTTATCAAACTGAAGCATCCAAACGCTGTTCGGAATCGAATTTTTCAGCTCCTCCGCTTTTGCGTTTGCCCCTGCCATGCCGCGTGCGCCCTCGGTGAGTACAATCTCAACCCCCAGCGCCGCTAAAATCTTGCGGCGTTCCAAACTCATGTTGTCCGGCATGGTGAGCACAACATGATAGCCGCGCGCAGCGGCAACAACACCAAGGCCAACGCCGGTGTTCCCGCTCGTGGATTCAATCAATGTTGCGCCCGGCTTGAGCGTACCCCGCTGCTCCGCCGCCTGAATCATGTTCAACGCGATGCGGTCCTTCGAGCTGCCCCCGGGATTGTGGCTCTCTAGTTTGACCAGAATGGTCGCCGTTAACCCAAGCGCTTTACAGAAGCGATCCGCGCGCATGAGCGGTGTATTGCCGATGAGCTCGGCCGCGCTAGCATAGATCATTTTCCAGTTGCCTCCACCGCCGCCTGCATAATCGTTTTCGGCGTCGCTTCATTGTTTTCCACACGAACAAAGGGTTTCCCCAGCGGCACAAATCGTTCTTTTTGCGAGGGGCTCAGCCGCTCAAACGCATAGGAATCGTCTACCACGACAAGCCGCGCCATGATTCCCTGCACGGAGAGCATGTCCCCCGCCTTTTGAATCAAGGGTGTTTGCTCGCGCTGTGCGATGAGGACCACATCCGGCCCGTTCTTCGGCTCGCGCAGAATCTCCGCGCAGACGGGCAGCATGGCATTCTCCGCAGAGAATAGCTTCGTTTTAAAGAGCATGATGCCAAGCACGGTTGCAACCACAGCACCGATGATGCATTGCATCGCGTTAAATACGATATTCGGAATGGCGGACGTGGTCCCATAGAGCATTGACTCATACAGAAAATACCCAAATGGAACGATCAGCGCCGCAAGATAGAGAGACGCATAGCGAATCTTTTTATCGGTCTTTGCAAACAACATGCCTGCGACAAACGCAACCGCACCTTTGATGAGAAATGTTGCCGGCGCGTAGACGCCGTAGCCGAGCAGCACATCCGACAATGCGGAGGCAGCGCCCGCGCAGAGCGCACCCCAACCGCCGCCGAGCAGCATTCCCGCGAGCAGTACGCCCGCATCACCGAGATTGATGTACCCCAACCCGCCGGGCATCGGGATGGAAACCAGCGTGGTGAGCAGCACAATGGCCGCCGCGAGTACGCCAGCCGTTGTCAGGCGTTTGATGGATTGTGTTGTTTTTGTGTGCATGATTCCATTTCCTCCGTGGTTTTGCAAAACACCTTGCGGCTGGCGATGTTTGTTAGCGTCCATTCGCCTCTGCGTCATAATTTTGGGCAAACGCAGGATATCGGTGTTTCTTGGCGTAACTTGCTAAAACTTTTCTCCATTATACGCAAGTTCGGCAAAATTGCAAACACGGAACCGTGTTTTCCTCAAGTTCCCTGTAGGTTTACGCCTTACTAGTGTTTTCTACTGATATTTGTGCGGGCTGCGACAACGTCTGCTCATTTTCCAGCAGCAACTCTGCCTTGGTGCGGCGAACGCTGAGCATTACGCCAAGAATGATGATTGCACCGCCGATCACCATTCGGAGTGTGATTGCTTCTCCCAACAGTAAGAATGAAAACATAACACCAAAGATCGGCACAAGGTTGAGCATGGAAATCACCGCGCTCGGCGAAAGCGCCTTCAGCCCAAGATTGTAGAGCAGATAGGCAATCACGGAACAGAACACGCCAAGGAAGAGCATCATGAGAAACGACATCGTCGTCGGCGCCATCCACTTCGCGCGTTCAAAGAGGCTCAACGGTAGCATAAAGATCGCGCCAAACAGCGTTTGGTAGAATAAAAGCGTGATCGGCGGATATTTGTTGACCACTTTTTTTGTTAAAAAGTTGTAGAATGCCCAGGCAACGCCAGCCACGATCAACATCAGGATGCCCAGCAATTCGTTCTGCTGCCG
>JAEWYV010000300.1 GCA_023458615.1 Bacillota bacterium | reverse complement strand
AGCACGCGCCCGATGATGCCGATGAACACGGCGGTGGCAAGCGAGATGACCACCCAGATGGTCGCGATGCGGCGCGAGCGGGTCAGCTCATGCTCGGAACGGATGCCCATGAAGCGCAGGAGCACCTGCGGCATGCCGAAGTAGCCGAGACCCCACGCCATTGCAGAGGCTACGGCAAGGCCGGTGTATTTGCTTGCCTCGCCAAAGACCGCCACGCCGTTTGCGGCGTCACCAGTGGGATTGGCGGAGGTTAAAAAGCTCCAGAAACCGGGGATGCTCTTTGCGTTTTCGATGACCACATTCAGCCCGCCCGCAGCAGAGATACCGAGCACGACGACGAGCACGAGCGCCACGATCATGACCACGGCCTGCATAAAGTCCGACGTGCTCTCGGCGAGGAAACCGCCAAGGAAGGTATAGGTGAGCACAAACAACGCGGCGACGACAACCATCGTGGTGTAGTCCGCGCCGAAGAGCTGGCTAAAGAGTTTTCCGCAGGCCATGAGGCAGCTACCCGCGTAGGGCGTAAAGAAGACGATGATCATGATTGACGCAATCGTCATGAGTACGCGCTTTTTCTCATGGAACCGACCGGAGAAGAAATCCGGAATCGTGATGGCGTCCACGGCGATGCTGTAGCGGCGCAGGCGCTTGGAGACGATCAGCCAGTTGAGATAGGTGCCGATGGCGAGACCGATTGCCGTCCAGCCCGCGCTGGCAAGACCGCTCCAGTAAGCGAGGCCGGGCAGACCCATCAGGAGCCAGCCGGACATATCGGAAGCTTCCGCGCTAAACGCGGAAACCCATGGGCCGAGCGTACGCCCGCCGAGGAAATAGGATTCGGTGTCCTTATTTGCGCGCTTGGCAAAGATGACGCCGATGGCGATGACGACCGCCATATACGCCACGATGGCAATCAGATGCTGTACCTGGTCTGCTAACATGCACGATACCTTCCGTTCATTCAATTTTTCTCGGATGAAATAGAATAAAGATACAAAATTGTGCGTGTATTATACAACGATATGTTGCATTATGGCAAGAAAAACCGCGTTGTGCGGCATATTTTTCGCGAATTTCCATCGCAAGCGGCATTCACGCGGCGGATTGTGTATAATACAGATAATAACAGCGCAGGAGTAGACGGTGTGAAGAAGAAATTTTATCGGCGTTGGTGGTTTATTCTGCTTGTGGTCGCGTTTCTTCTGTTTGCGGCGGTCATGGTTGCGTGGTCATTCAGCCCTGCGTTTCGTGAGCAGGTGATCGCACTAGGCAGCATCAACGGCCCGGACGACGCGGCAAAATGGCGCATGGCGGCGCTATCGTCCGTGTCGCAGATAGGCAAAGATGTTTCCTACCAAAGCCGGTTTGAAAACGGAGAGATGGACATCTACGCCGCGAGGAGCGTCGGCAAGCAGCCGCTCGTCGTCTACGCGCATGGGGGATACTATCTCATGGGGGACAAGCGGGAGCTTGCGCCGTATTGCAAGATGCTCGCGTCCTATGGCTACGTCGTCGCCAACGTGAACTATCAGCTCGCGCCCGGCGGGCGGTATCCCACGCAGGTGTTGCAGATGAACGAGGCAATTGCATATCTCATGGATCACGCGGAGGAATTTGGCATCGACACGACGCGCGTCTTTCTCGCGGGGGACAGCGCGGGCGCGCATCTTGCCTCCCAGATGGGGCTGTATTACACCAACTCCGCGTTTTGTGAGGAGATTGGGGATGAGCCCGCCATCGCGAAAGAACAGCTGCGCGGCGTTGCGCTGCATTGCGGATATTACAACACAGACACCGTCCGCGCAACCGGGTTTCCGATGATTGCGCAGTCCATCGCGTTGCTGACGGGGGAGAAGGAGTTTGAGGGCACAGAGGCGGGCAAGCGCATGAACACCGTCGCCCAGATTACGCCAGACTATCCGGCTGTGTTTATCGACTGCGGAGATCAGGATTTGTTCCTCACGCAGGCACAGGAGATGATTGACGCGCTGACCGCCAACGGAATCGCCGTAACGAGCTATCTGCCCGTGAGCGGGGAGACGGCGCTGGGGCATGAGTTTCAGATGATGCTGAACACCCCTGAGGGGATGGAGACGCTGGAACGGTTGGCGGGGTTTTTGAGCGAGCGCGCAAGATAACGAACCCAGCGCAATCTTCAGCTGAGTAAAAAAAGACGGACGGTACCGATCATCGGGTACCGTCCGTCTTTGCTGCGGCGCTGCTAATTTAGGTTGCTCGCTGCTGGTTTTACACGCTGCTTTGGATGAAAGAAGAAGTGCTTCGCAATCTCGGTCACGATGATATAGAGCATTGCGACGCCGAGCAGCGTGATCAGAATCAGCGGCGGGATCGCAGAGATATTCAGGATGGATGCCAGCGGCAGATACGGCAGAAGCAGCGTGAGCGCGGCTACACCAAGCGTGGAATAGAGCAGCGCAGGCGCGGGTTTGCTCATAAAGAACGGTTTCTGCGTACGCATGACCAATAGCAGCATCAGCTCGGTCAGGATTGAGAGCACGAACCAGCCGCTCTGGAAGAGCGGCTCGCCCGCCTTGAACCAAAGCAGCAGCACACCGAACGTGATGTAGTCAAACGCGGAGCTGATAAAGCCGAACACAAGCATAAAGTTTCTTAGACGCTTGATATCCCAGCGGCGCGGAGCTGCAACGTTTTCTGAATCGACCGCGTCGCTTGCAATGGTCATGGCAGGGAAATCCGTCATGAAATTGATCAGCAGAATCTGCTTGGGCAGCAGCGGCAAAAATGACATAAACAGCGATGCACCTGCCATGCTGAACATATTACCGAAGTTTGCACTTGTGGTGATGTAGATATATTTGAGCGTGTTGGTAAATGCCGCCCGGCCTAACTCGATCCCGCGCTTCAGTACGCTCAGACTCTTCTCCAGCAGCACGAAATCGGCGGCTTCCTTGGCAACATCAACCGCGGTGTTGACCGAGATGCTGACATCCGCGGCGTGCAGCGCGGGCGCGTCGTTGATGCCGTCGCCCATGTAGCCCACGACGTGCTTTCCCTCCTTGAGCGCAAGGATGATTTGCTCCTTCTGGCCGGGGTCCATCTCGGCGTAGAGATAGGCGGATTCAATCGCCTGCTGCGCTGCCGCCTTGTCGAGTTTGAGCAGTTCCGCTCCGGTTAAGACATTGTCCACGCAGAGCCCGACCGAGCAGGCGGTGTGCTTTGCAACGAGCGCATTGTCGCCCGTGATGATGCGCAACTGCACACCGAGCTGCTTGAGATTTTCGATTGTCTCCGCCGCGTCGGCCTTTGGCGGGTCGAAGAAGAGAAGGAAGCCGATGAAGGTCATATCCGATTCGTCGGAGACGGCATATGCCTTGGGGTCCTTCACCTCGACGGCCTTTTTCGCGAGGCCGAGGACACGGAACCCTTGATTGCTCCAGTCGGAAAAACGCTGTAGAATCTGCGCCAGGACGGCGTCGTTTAGCGGGATCTCTACACCCTTAATCTCTGCGCGCGCGCAGCAGGAGAGCACCGGTTTGAGTGCGCCCTTGGTGATGAGTTCATATGGGCCGCCGTCCTCCACCACAATGCTCAGGCGTTTGCGATAAAAATCGTAGGAGATTTCTCCGCGCTTGGTAACTGCGCTGACGTCGAGCTTTTGGAAGGATAAAATCGCCTCGTCGAGCGAGTTGACCAATCCGGTCTGCATGCCCGCGTTGAGATAGGCGGCGCGAAATACCGCGTCCGATGCGGTGCCGTCCAGATCCGCCGCGGTGTCGAGACGAACCGCGCCTTCGGTCAGCGTGCCCGTCTTGTCGGTGCAGAGTGTGTCCATGCTGCCGAAGTTTTCGATTGCCGTCAGGCGGCGCACGATAACACCTGCTGCCGCCATGATGCGCGATCCGCGCGAGAGCGTGATGTTGATGATGGCGGGCAGGAGCTGCGGCGTGATGCCGACCGCGAGGGCGACCGAGAAGAGCAGCGAGTCAATAACCGGCTTATGGAAGAGCACGTTGACCACGAAGACAAACACGGTGAGGATCAGCATCATCGCGGTGAGCAGATAGCCAAAGCGGCGGATGCCGCGCTCAAACTCCGTCTCCGGTTGGCGCGCGGTGATCTGCGCCGAGATGCTGCCAAACTCCGTCTTGCCGCCCGTGAGGGTGACGAGGATCGTTGCGCTGCCGGTGTGCACAACGGTGCCCATATAGACGCAGTTGTTGCGTCGGCTCAGCTCCGTATCCGCGGCGACGGAGCCGGATTGTTTTTCAACCGCCATCGCCTCGCCGGTGAGCACGGACTGATCGACGAGAAAATCCTCGTAGTCCAGCACGATGCCGTCCGCGGGGACAATGCTTCCGGCGGAGAGCTTTACGATATCCCCCGGCACGAGTTGGGTGGAGGGAACTTGCTTGGCGGTGCCGTCGCGCAAAGCGGTGCACTGCATTTGGATGCGCGAGCGGAGTTTGGTGATGGCGTTGCTCGCGCTGTATTCCTGTAAAAAGCTCAGCAGCGCGCTGCCGAGCACGATGGCGAAGATAATCAGCGAATCCAGCCAGTCTCCCGTTGCGGCGGAGATGGCGGTCGCGACAAACATAATTAGGATGATGGGGCTTTTGAACTGCCCGAGAAAGAGCAGAAGCGGCGAGGCGCTCTTGTTTGCGTGTATGGTGTTTTCGCCATAGGTCGAGAGCCGCTGTGCTGCGTCGTCGCTTGCCAAGCCCGCGGGGGAGGAGCGGTATTGCTTGAGTGCTTCCTCCGGCGTCATATTCCAATATGTAACGGGTTCGACTTTGGTTGCAGTATTTTTCATAGATTGCCTTCTTCCTTATTTGGGATACGCACGGTGGAAGCCCTGTCGTGCGCGC
>JAEWYV010000299.1 GCA_023458615.1 Bacillota bacterium | reverse complement strand
TCAAAGGAAGCATTCTGTAGGAGAGGAAGCTGATTGAGTGGGGTAAGATCATGGCTGCGTACGGTGCCAAGGCCAATGGATTCGAGGCCGGAGAAGGATGTAATCCCGTCCAAGTTATCCAGCGTGGTGCCATGCAGCATCAGCATCGAGAGCCCCCGAATGCCGGCAAACGCCGCGAGGGAGGTGACGCGCGTTTTTCCCGCCTCGATGCACTCCAGCAGCGGGCAGGCGGAGAGTACGGAAAGGTCTGAAACGCGGGAATCAAACACACTCAACTGCCGTAGGGAATCAAGACCGTATAGCGGCGCAACGCTCTCAACGGGATTATGATTCAAATCAACAATTTCCAGTGAGGTGAGGCCGGATAGCGGGGAAAGATCGGTAATATCCTGCAATGCGATATGCAAAATCTTGAGATGACTCAACTGCTGAATATCCTTTAGCGACTGTATACCACCATTGTTCACGACTTCTCCCGCCGTGGTCATGCGTGCTTGCTCCTTGGAATAGGCTTCGGCATTGCCAACGGCGTGGTCGCCAAAGATATAGAGCTCGGTGACACTCAACAGGTCATCTTTTGAGATTGGTTCTCCGTTTGTTTTGCCAAGTGAAAGGCGTACCGCCTCTTCGATCAATGGTTCATGAAATGTAACCTCTGCACGGGGGAATAGCGATAGCGTAAAGTCGGTATAGCGCCCAATGGCAAAGCCTGCGGATAGGCAAAGCAGCGATGCAACCAGACAGCAGACGATGCGCAGGACAAAGTTTTTAAAATGACCATCGGCATGCAAAAGCGCTTTTTTCACCTTACTGGCGGAGGAATAGCGCCGGTCCGGCGTGAGCTCGGTGCAGGTTTGAACAATCTTTTTCAGGCGCGAAGATCGCAGCTTTGGCAGCGCTTTGCGCGGTTGTGATTCCCCGGTGAGCAGCCAGCCGATGAGAACGCCGAGTGAGAAGATATCCGTTCGGTGATCGGTTTGGGAAAAGCCGTACTGCTCCGGCGGGGCAAAGTCCACCGTGCCAAAATAGGTGGTGTCCTTGCTGGCGGAGGCGTCATATTCGCGGGAAATGCCAAAATCGATGAGCCAAGCCTTGGAATCGGAGTCGAGAATGATATTCTGCGGTTTGATGTCCCGGTGAATAATCGGCGGCGATTGGGCATGCAGATAGGCGAGAATGTCGCAGATTTGAGATGCGATGGCAACGGATTGTTCCGGCGTTGGGCGTTCCTGCGCCACAAATTCGTTGAGCGGCAAGCCCTCAATAAATTCGCGAACCACGCAGAGCATGGTTTCGTTTTGATACTCCGCAATCAAATGCGGAATGCTGGGATTATCCAGTTTTTTGAGCAGGGCAGCCTCCGTCTCGCCGGAGGAGCGATTTTCGCCCAGATAGCACTTCGCGATGCGATGGAGTCCGGATTGACGCTCAAGCACCAACAGCGTCTCTGCGCTCTCGTTGTCACTCAGGCAGGCGAGCGCTTCGTAATCTTCGAAAAACGTCTCCGGATAGCGGTTTGCGTCAAAGGCAAAAAGCGCATCAAAATCCGCTTCGTTACTCATTTCGATCCTCCCGACCTAGCAGCATCAGCCCCATGCGATCGAGCGATTGCTGCGTTTCAAGGACGCTTCGTTTTTCATAGAGACAGCGCAGAATCACAATATCCCGCGGTATCTTTGGATAGAGCGGTGCCTGACGCGCAACCTTGAGCAGCTCCTGCGTGCTGTCCACATCCAGCCCGAATCCGAACGCGAGCTGAATCACCTTGTCACGAGAGGGTTTGCGGATGCCGTTGAAAAGTTGATAGGCATAATTGCGCGGGATGTCAGACTTCGCAATTACCTTTGCGCGTGAAACACAGAGTTCTTCGCAAAGCGCGCAGATGAACCGGTCAAATGGCGGCATGGACATCAGCGGTGCATTGTCGCGCAGATAGGTATTTACATCTGGCGCTTGGAAAAGACGCTCCAATAATAGTTTCGTAATACTTGCAGGTTTTGGCGTCAACTGCTCCATGTCGTCACCCCGTTTCGTATTATGTGATAGAAAAAATAGTTGAGTTATAGATTAATATAGTTGCAAGAATACGAAAAATTGCAATTTTGAGTAGAAAGAGGATTTGGGAAAATGGTAAAAATTGTTACATACCACTCTCTGCTTGGTTTTCATTATAGAGGTGTGTATTCTGTGATGCAAGATGACGAAGGTTTTTTTCGCCAATTCCAGATTAAAAATACAGACAGGAGCGATAGAATCAAAACGGGATATGCCTTTTTAAAACACATCCCGACTTGGTCAAAACAGTATGCAGTTGATAGACAAAAAGAACAGAGGAGACGAGAGAAGCCACTAGGCTTCCTTTCCTGTGGAGAGTTCGATGATCTTTTCCAGCATGATATCCTTCGTCGGCACATTGCAAACGCAGGTGCGGTTGGCAAGCACGGCAACTCGATCGCAAACGCCGAGGATTTCTTCAATATCGGAGGAGATGAATATGATACCCGCTTTTTTCTTAATCAGGTCGTTGATCGAATTGTAGATGTCGATTTTGCTCGCAATATCCAGACCCCGGGTCGGTTCATCCAGAATGAAAATCTTTGCGCGACTCATGATCCACTTGGCAAAGATGGCCTTCTGCTGGTTGCCGCCGGTATATTCCATAATGTTGTTGTGCAGCGTGTGCGGAATATTCAGTTTGGTGACATAATCCGCAACCACCTGCTCTAAATAGGTGGTGTTGATGAGGCTAAAGTTTGCAAAGCGCTTGAGCGACGAAACCGCAACGTTATTGCTCACATCCAGATAGCCGAAGATTGAGTCGGTCAGCCGGTTTTCGGGGATGAGCGCTATGCCGTTGCAGATGGCCTTATAGGGGCTGTCGAGTTTGATTTGCGCGCCGTTGAGATAGAGTTCGCCGTCTACATTGTCCACCGCGCCGAAGAGACAGTTGGCAAGTAGCGTCCGTCCCGATCCGGCAAGGCCTGTGATGCCGAGGATTTCACCCTCCTGCAAATCGAGATTGATGTTTCTTAACTTGTCCGAGAAGCCGAGATTTCGTACGCTTAAGATGTTCTTACCCTTGTTGATGACAATCTTTGGATAGCGGTTCTTGATGTAGTGCCCGCTGAGCATCTTGATGATCTCTTCCTCCGGACACTCGGCGACGATCTTGGTGCCGATGATGCTGCCGTTCTTGATGACGGTGACCCGATCGCCAAGCAGGGAAACATCCTCCAGACAATGGGTGATGTAGAAGATGCCCGCGCCTTTGGACTTGATCTTTTTCACGATGCGATACAATAAATCCCGCTCGCTCTGCGTCAGCGCGGAGGAGGGCTCGTCCAAAATGACAATTTCCGCCTCGGAGATATACGCCCGGCAAAACTCGATGATTTGTCGTTGCGCAAAGCCGAGGGTATCCACGCGGTCAAATACGGTTACGGGAAGGCCGAGCTCATCGATGAGCTGCTGGCACATGTAGTTGAGCTTGTCATAGTCGATGCTGCGCAGGAATTTGTTTTTATAGGGCAACTTATGGAAGAACAGATTTTCCGCAATGGAGAGCTGCGTAAGCATTGTTGCGTCCTGCCGGATGTAGATCACGTCGTCAAACATGTCCGCCGAGAAGGATTTATTCCGAACCGGCTCGTCTTTGATCGAGATTGTACCGGAATCCGGCGGAATCAAGCCGCACACAACCTGCATCAAAAGGCTTTTGCCGGCGCCGTTTTCGCCCATGATGACATGTATTTCGTTTTTCAGGAGGCTGATGTTGATATTGCTTAGATGAAAACTATCTAGCTGCAAGTTGACATTCTCAAGCCTGATGAGTTCAGAAGACATGCTTGCACATCCTTTCGGCAGAACCTTTCGAGACGATTTTGCATCAACCACCCCTAGGGGATGGATGCAAACGGATATTTTTTGCGCCAATGTTGCATCAGAGGGTTTATCAGAGGTTCATGAGACTCTTTTGATAGCCTTTTTTTGCGGCTATTCTTCATAGATATTGACAGAGGTGTAAAGCTGAATATTCAGATCAAACAGATAATCCTTATAAGCGTCGTTCAGGGTGGAATTGGTGATGATTTTATCCGCTATTTCCAGATCTCCAACGCGATAGAACGACTTTGCGCCAAAATGATCGGCAAGACAAACGACGGATACGGTCTGCGCCATTTTGCATGCCTGCTGAATTAAGGAGGCTTTGCTGATGCTGGAGACCGTGATGCCCGTTTTTTTACTAATGCCTTCTACCTCTACGATGAGGTGGCTCAGCGAAAAGTTCTGCATGTTGTTGATGGCGAGCTGCCCGTATACTGCGCATTCGTCCAAATCGCCGCCCAACAGAATCAACTTGTTGCTGGGGGAGGAGGAGAATTCCAGTGCGATGCGCAGATCGTTGGTGAGGACGGTGAGATTCTTTTTATGGGTCAGCTTGCGTGCCGCCGCGAGATTGGTCGGCCCGTCGGTCAGCATAATGATATCGTTATCCGAAACAAGATGAAAAATGGTATCGGAGATTTCCATCATCTGGAGCGTATGGTCGTCTTCCAGATTTTCAAAGGCATACGGTTCATCCAGATCTGCGTTGAGCACGGCGCCGCCATGCGCGCGTTTTAAAAAGCCCTCGCTCTCCAGCTTCTCCAGGTCACGGCGGATCGTCACTTCGGTCACGTTTAACAGGCTGCTGAGTTTAGCAACCGAAACATGCTTGTCTTTGGTTAAATAATCCTTAATGATCTTGATTCGTTCAATCGCAAACATATGCAGTGTGACCTTTGATTTCATTCGATACCTTAGGTAATAGTACATGAAAATCAGCAAACTGGCAATATGAATCGAATAAAACAGAAAGAATCAAAAACGAAACAAATAAAACATGAAAGAAGATGTTGACACTGCAAAATGATGATGATAAAATACAAAACGTGCAGAAAACAATAAAATGAAACACAAACAAAAGCACAAAAGAAAACCAATCGAACATTATCTGATCTTGCGAAAAATCTTTCTTACCCGGTAAAAAACGAAAGCAGCAAACGAACGAACGCGATCATTTGACGTTAAGCAACGGTCTCAACTGCTCTCAGGCATCCCATCCGGCATACATCTTCGTTTATCCACAAACAGTGTAATCCAATAGGAATCAAAGTCGATTCAAGGCTCCACCCCATATGCGTTTTTTTGAACTTCAAAATTTGTTTCGGGACGAAACCGGAGCAAGTAAAAAACATAAGGAGTGAAACAATGAAAAAGGTATTGATGTGCGTTTTGGCGTTGGTAATGGGTATTTCCATGTTTGCCTGCGCCGCAACCCCCGCACCGGCGGCAGCCCCCGAGGCAACCGAAGCACCGGCAGCCGCAACGGCAGCAGCCGAAGAAGCAGCACCGGCAGCTGCAGGCGGGTACATCGGCATTTCCATGCCGACCCAGTCGAGCGAACGCTGGATCAAAGACGGCAACACGATGAAGGATATCCTCGAGAAGAAGGGCTACACCGTTGACCTTCAGTATGCTGAGGATGATATCCCCACCCAGAAATCCCAGATCGAAAACATGATCACCAAGGGTGCGAACGTTCTGATCATCGCGGCTGTTGACGGCTCCACGCTGTCCGCAACGCTGGATCAGGCCGGCAAAGATGGCGTCAAGATCATTTCTTATGACCGTTTGCTCGTCGACACCGATGCCGTTTCCTACTATGCAACGTTTGATAACAGAGGCGTAGGTCGCCTGCAGGCGCAGTCCCTGGTCGATGGCCTCAAAGCCACCAAGGGCGAAGGACCGTACAACGTAGAGCTCTTCGCGGGTTCCCCGGACGACACCAACTCCTTCTACTTCTACTCTGGCGCGATGGACGTTCTCCAGCCGCTGATCGACGCAGGCACCATCAAGGTCGTCTCCGGTCAGACCGCGCAGGCCGACATCGGAACCCTCCGTTGGGACGGCGCAGTTGCCCAGTCCCGTATGGACGCTCTGCTGGCAGCCAACTACTCCTCCGGCGAAATGCTGGACGGCGTGCTCTCTCCGTATGATGGACTCTCCCGTGGTATCATCTCCGCGCTGACCTCCTTCGGTTACCAGCCCGGCACGGCAGATTGGCCCGTCGTCACCGGTCAGGATGCAGAAGCTGCCTCCATCAAGCTCATCATTGCCGGACAGCAGTACTCCACGATCCTCAAGGACACCAGAGACCTCGCGGCTGTTGCAGCTGGCATGGTTGATGCAGTGCTCACCGGCACCGAGCCGGAGATCAACGACACCACGACCTATGACAACAACGTTAAGATCGTGCCGTCCTACCTGCTGATCCCGTACACCGTAACCGTTGATAACTATCAGGAACTCGTTATGGATTCCGGTTATCTCACGGCGGATGACATCAAGTAATTAATCTCGTCTATCTTTAAAAAACTTAAGATCGGCTAGCGGTAATCGTAGGTATAAATACCGCTAGCCGATCTAGGTCTTGCGGGTGTAATATGTAATTGCAGCTGTCCCAGGATAGAAAAAAAGGAGTTAATCTATGGGAAAATATATATTAGAAATGAGGAACATAACAAAGACATTTCCGGGAGTGAAAGCTCTTGATAATGTAAATTTGCAAGTGATCCCTCATCACATCCATGCGTTGATCGGAGAGAACGGCGCAGGTAAGTCTACACTCATGAATATCCTGAGCGCCGTATACCCGCATGGAACCTATGAGGGTGACATTGTCGTAGACGGCGAGGTTTGCGTATTTAAATCGATTAAAGACAGCGAAGCAAAGGGCATTGCCATTATTCACCAGGAATTAGCGTTGATTCCCAGCTTGTCGATTGCAGAGAATGTTTTTTTAGGAAATGAGCAGACGGATAAAGGGATCATTATCAATTGGGATAAGACCAGAGAAAAGACGATTGAAATGCTCAAAAAAGTTGGGCTGGATGAACGAACGGAAACAAAGGTCAAAGATATTGGACTTGGAAAACAGCAGCTGGTTGAGATCGTCAAGGCACTCGCAAAAGATGTGCGGCTGCTGATTTTGGATGAGCCGACCGCTGCATTAAACGATAAAGA
>JAEWYV010000298.1 GCA_023458615.1 Bacillota bacterium | reverse complement strand
GCCACCAATCTGGATGTGGAAACCCAGGGCAATTCCTCGGCGGCAATTCGTTCGGATCGCGGCGGTGGGGACGTTAACGTCATGGGCGGCACCTATACCACAAACGGCACGGGCAGCCCGGCGATCTATAGCACGGCGGACATCAGCGCGGACGACGCAACGCTTTCGGCAAACGCCTCTGAGGCGGTCGTTGTGGAAGGCAAGAACTCCGTCACGCTCAATAACGTAGTTTTGACGGGCAACATGCAGGCAAGCACAGACGCAAATGAGAACGTGCATAACATCATGCTTTACCAAAGCATGTCCGGCGACGCGGAGGTTGGACATAGCAGCTTTAGCGCAACGGGCGGCAGCATCATAGCCAAGTCGGGAGACATGTTCTACGTTACCAACACCACCTGCACCATCGCTCTGACGAACGTCGCGCTGACCCTGGCAAACGACACCCTGCTCAATGTCGCGGGCAACAGCAGCTCCCGCGGCTGGGGAACGTCGGGCGCAAACGGCGGAACCTGTACATTTACAGCAACCAGTCAGACCATGAGCGGCAATATCATTGTGGACGGAATCTCTTCTCTTGATCTGTCGCTGGCAGACAGCTCCGTATTTACGGGGGCCATCAACACCAGCGGTGCGGCGGGCACGGTGAATGTCACCCTCGGCAGCGGCTGCCAGTGGGTGCTCACGGGGGATAGCTACATCAGCTCGTTTACGGGCGATGTGAGCGGCATCACGACCAACGGTTATACGGTTTATGTAAACGGCACAGCAATCACAGACTAATTCAAACGGATCTCACGGCAGGCAGGGAGGTGAAACTTCCTGCTTTGCCGCTTTTTTGACATTCCATTGTGAAGAAATTTTGAATCATTCCCATTCCGTTCGGCTGACCCCCGATTTTTTCATCAAGAATACGTAATAGATAGTGTCAGAAGATATTCAGACGAAATCATCATTAAAGGAGATCATGACATGCAGAACTATCCTGATAAGGAACATGCGCAACGCTCACATAGACGCACAAAGCGATATCTCGCCGCGATCATAGCAATCATCATGGCGCTCTCAATCAGCACCATCGCACTGGCGGATGATGACGATGAAGATGAGGACGATGGTGGACAGTATAGCGGACAGACTCATAGTAATCAGGGCGGCGGCCAGAGCGGCGGCCAGAGTAATCAGGGCGGCGGCCAGAACAAGCAGCCAAAGACCGACGCGACGAGCAGCGCGACCACCGCTGGCAAGGGAAACAGCAATGCCAAAGGCCAGAATGGCAATAAGCAAACAGGCATCAATACGGACAAGATTGAAGCTGCCATCGCTGCTTTGACGGATACGGATGTTCAGGCGAGCCTTACGACCCTGCTCAATGCGTATATGAACGCGCTGGAAGCAAAGCAGAACGCGGTCGATCAAAAAAACACGGCAGAACTGGATGAGTTGACCACGGCCGTAACGACAGCCAAAGCCATTCTGGATGCGGCGCTGGAAGCAGCAGGTATCGACACGGATTTGATCTACGATGTGCCTGAGAATGCTGAGGATGGCACAGGGAAGATGAATGGTAATCGCCCGGATCTGAATACGGACGAGATTCAGGCGGCAATTGACGCGTTGGACGACAGCAACGAAAACAAAGCGACGCTCACAAGCCTGCTTGCTGCCTATGAGGAAGCCCTCAGCGCATGGAACGCTGCAGACACCACTACCATGACGCAGGAACAGTTGCAGACGCTTGCGGACGCGGTGCAGAGCGCGGAGACCGCCCTACTGGAAGCCGCACGGAACGCGGAGATTATCGGCGGCTATGGTCGCGGGCAGTTTGTAGAAGGCTATGCCTACGGAAAGGATAGTCTGGATGTAGAGGACATTGCCGCGCAGATTGCAGCCTTGAGCGAGACCGACGCGAATAAGGCAACCCTAACCGCGCTGCTCACCGCGTATCAGACGGCGCTGGAAGCCGAACAGAATGCGGACAAGTCCACCTTGACCGAAGCTGAATTAGACGCCTTGCAGGCGGCGACGGATGCGGCGGAAGAGGCGCTAAAGACAGCGCTGGAAGCGGCGGGAATCACAGCAACGACACTGCAACCAGCGACCCCGCCGATCGGAACACCGCAACCTCTCAATCAGCAACAGGAGGGCGAGGAGTATCAAACCCAGGTGTTGGCTGATAATGGAACGGTCAATCCGCAACAACCCGCGGGAGGTGTATTCTCGTCCTTCCTCCAGTGGCTCAACGGACTCTTTGATTAATCCTGTAAAGCATGATACGATTGGGTTACGGGGGCTTCTGCTCCCGTAACCCAAAAACTTTGCGGGAATAACAAGGAAACGGATCGACACGACGGCATGGCACTGGACGAGTCTGCGCTTGCTTTGTTGGCGGCAACGGATGAGGCAGCGCGCGAAGAACTCATCATCCGGCAAGAGAAGAACATTCTACGGATCGCCTCCCACGCAAAGCACCGCTTTGTGACCAAGAGCGACGACGAATGGTCGATTGCTTTGTGCGCTTTTTCACATGCTATCGATACCTACCGGGTAGAGCGCGGCGCATTTTTACACTATGCGGAAATCGTGATTCGCCGGGGTCTGATCGACGCGCATCGCGCGGAGCTAAAGCGGGCACAGGAGATTTCGGTTGCGCCGGAACTGTTGGAAGGCGAGGCGGAGGAGAGTGGATCAAACGCCGTGCGTGCCTCGCTGATTGCGCAGAGCTTACGCGCAGGCGATCGCACCCTGAAGGATGAAATTCTTGCGGCGAATGACGAATTGCTCGCATACGGATTCGGATTTTACGATTTAACGAGTTGCTCACCGGAACAGGAACGAACGCGAAACGCCTGTAAAAAGGCGGCGGACATTATTCTAGATACGGAGCAACAACGGGACGAACTCAGGCGAACGCTGCAACTGCCGCAAAAATGGCTGGTTGCACAGGGCGTTTCGCAGAAGATATTGGAACGATACCGGAAATATATCATTGCCATGGTGGTTATCCGCGCGGGGGATTATCCCGCATTGCAGGGATACGTGCGCGGCGGGCGGGGGAAAGAAGCATGAAGGAGCAAAAGAGCGCAGTCATAATGGAGATTCGCGGCAAATACGCCGCCGCATTGACGCGCGACGGTTCGTTTATCCGCGTACCAAATGACGGCTACGCTGTTGGGCAGAGCATTGTGCTCCCCGATCGTATGCCAAGCAGAAGTAGAAGCAGACGCTTAGGCGCGGTTGTCGCGATGGCGGCAGGCTTTCTCCTGCTGTTCCTTGGAGGATGGAAAGGATATATCACCCCCGCTGGTGTGGTGAGTCTGGATGTGAACCCTTCCATTGAGTATTCGATCAATGCCTTTGATCGCGTGCTGAACATCACCGCGGTCAACGACGACGGCGGCAAGATACTCGAAGGTATGGATAAGCAGGCGCTGCTTTATCGCCCTGTGGAGGATGCAATTGATGCGACCATCGTGACCTTGCGTGAGAATGGCTATCTGGCGGAAGCGACGGAAAACGACGTGATGCTCTCCGCATCTGCCGGAAACACGCGGCACGCCGAGGCGCTTGCCCAGCGCTTGAACGCGCTTGTCAGCAGGCAGGGCGACCTGACCGTATACTCCGTTTCCGTAACGCCAGATGAAGTGGAGCATGCCCATACACTAGGCACCAGCGCAGGAAAATATTATCTGATTGAGCAGCTGGAAGACGCTTCTGGTGATGAGAAGAAGATTGATCCTGAGGATTGGGTCGGCAAGCCGGTGCGCGAAATCATTGCTGAGACGAAGTCGCATCCAAAGTACGAGGATGATGAGAAAGAGTCCCCAGGGTCAACGCAACAACCGGATGCGAAGAAGGATTCGGAAGATGGCAGCGATAAGCGCGCGGAGGAGAATGGCGGACAGGCAGAGAAGCCACGCTCAGGCGCGGAGGGCGGTGAAACCCAGGAAAAGCCGAGCGATAAAGGCGGCAGCGGCGGTGGAAATCGCGATGAACGCGACTAACAGCCGCCGCCTGCGTGAGAAAACTGTGCAAAACGTGATATAACAGTTATAATTGATTGCATTCCTCGGGTTGATTTGCTAACATAGGACATGCGGGTGCCTTTTACCCGTTCATTGACAATTTTATACCCAGTAAAAGAACCGTCGTTGCAAACGCAAAGAAGGGCTTTTCAGTATGGTGCCGAGAGGTAAGCGATATGAAGAAAGCCGCTTCTATTTTTTTGCGGTCAGAAATTACAAAACGAGATGTCCTGTCTATGTCCCGCTGGATGCAGAATCCGGATGTGACACGGTTTTTAAACGAACACGTGTCCATTTCCGGCGCTTTGCAGACGATGGCTGAAACCACGCCGGAGCCGATGCTTGCCATGCGGCTCAATCGCGACGCGCGGTTTTACATCGTCTCCCTGCACTCCGGGGAACCGATTGGCTATGTCTCCCTGCGGCCTGTGCGGGAGGAGGGGGAGCGAGAGATTGTTGTTGTCATCGGCGAGGAGTCACTATGGGGGCATGGTTGCGGCGCGCATGCCATCCGGCTTGCGCTTGCCGAATGCTTCCTTCGGCGGGAAATGCAGACTCATCGCCTGATCGCAACCATCCATCGCGAGAACGCGCGCTCCATCCGCCTCTTTACACACGCGGGGTTCTCTCGCGTGGAGGAGGCGGGGGCATGTTTGCGATTTTCACTCTCTCGGGAGGCGTTTTTCTCCCGCAGTAACGCGGCGCATGGCACGCAGAGCTCAGCCCACGACGCGGCACGGTAACACGTGTGCCTCTAGCACATGCCTTCGTCTGTTGACTTCTTGAGTGTGTGGACACGTGGTCTTATGCTTTAAGGCACAGGAAAACAGGCGAATTAACAATATAATATATTGAAAAAGGACTTCGTTCAGCGTATACTAGCGGGCGGTATTGATTTTTGAGGAGCAGAAACGGTAGTTATGATTCGAAGTTTTATCGCCAGCTTGAAGCAGGAATTTTCCGGCTACAATGCGAAATCCTTTTCACGAGACTTGATGGCGGGTGTCACCGTCGCAGCGGTTGCCCTGCCGCTCGCGCTGGCATTTGGCGTCAGCAGCGGGGCGGATGCCGCCGCAGGGTTGATCACCGCAATCATCGCGGGCGTGGTCATCGGTTCCCTCTCCGGCGCTTTTTTTCAAATCTCTGGTCCAACGGGCGCGATGGCGGCCATCCTTGTCTCCATCGTCTCCAAATATCAGATGCAGGGTGTGTTTTTAGCCACGCTGCTTGCAGGCATCTTCCTGTTGCTTGCGGGCGTTTTGCGCCTCGGTAAAATGACGGCCTATATTCCGGCTCCGGTCATCACGGGGTTTACCTCCGGCATTGCGATTCTCATCGCAGCGGGGCAGCTCGATAACCTGTTTGGTGTGAAGTCGGTTGGCGAAAATCTGATTGACCGCATCGCGAGTTATGCCGAGCTGGGCTTTCATCCAAATCTCTACGCGCTCTGCATCGGGCTGTTTGTGATTCTCTTTATGATCGCCTACCCGAAAAAATGGAATGCCGTCGTGCCAGGTTCGCTGATTGCCATCATTCTGGCGACCGCGTTTGTCGGCCTGTTAAACTTTGATGTGGCGCGCGTTGGCAAAATCCCGAAAACGCTGTTGCCCGCCGAGCGTTTGAATTTTTCCGAAATCGACGTCAAGACCCTGCTGCATCTGCTCTCGCCTGCGTTTAGCATCGCTATGCTGGGCATGATCGAGAGCCTGCTCTGCGGCTCCAGTGCCTCGCGCATGACCGGAAAGGCTTTCAACAGCGATCAGGAATTGATCGCTCAGGGCATTGGCAACATCGTGGTTCCGTTCTTCGGGGGAATCCCTGCAACCGCCGCCATCGCGCGCACGAGCGTCGCGGTCAAAAGCGGTGCGGTTACGCGATTGACCGGCATCATTCATGCGCTTGTGCTCGTGGTCTCCATGTTTCTGCTTGCGCCCGTCATGTCTGCCATACCGCTCGCCGCGCTGGCGGGCGTGCTGATGGTTACCGCGTTTCGGATGAACGAGTGGCATGCCATTCGTTATATGTTCTCCCGCAAGTTTAAGGGCGCAATCCTGAAATATCTCGTGACCATGGTTGCGACCGTGGTGTTTGATTTGACCACTGCCATCGCGCTTGGCGTTCTGGTGGCGCTGCTGCTGCTCGTGCGCAGGCTCTCCAAGATCGAGATCAATATCGAGGCTGTGGATGCAACCCGTCTGAGCGCGGATGGCGAAGAGATCTGCCGCAAATATGGCAACGCGCGCGTGGTTTACCTATCCGGCGCAATGATCTTTGCCAACACACAGGCGGTGGAGGCGATTCCCGCGAGTATTCCGGAAGGGTGTGACGCGGTGTTCTTCTCTATGCGCGGGGTGTCCTATCTGGATGTCTCCTGTGCGCAGGCGTTTGAAGGCGTCATCCATGCGCTGCATGCGCGCGGCATCCGTGTCGGCGCCTGCGGCCTTTCCAGCGAAACGCGCAGAACCATGGAGCGCAGCGGCATCCTTGCGCTCATCGGCGAGGAGAACGTCTATTGGAGCATTGACCGCGCGCTGACGGTAGACTGCGGCTGCCAAGCGGACGCATAATCAGAACAGGCAACCAAGCGAGGGCGAAGCGCCTTCGCTTTTTTGATATTTGTGGTTTGTTGAGACGGTTTTTCTGGCGCAAGAATGGTGCGGCGTGTTACGATGATTTTGACGATAGCAAACCCTGCTAGGAAATTGTGCTGGTTCGGTAGAAGGGCACGCCGCAGTAGAACGGTTGAAGGTAAATAGACCATGCATCGATCATTCGTTATACATAACAATATCCCAACTCAATTGTCAGGGGGAATAGATAGGATCAAGCCAATAGACAACAGAGCCGATGCGCAGGTAGCCGCTTCAATCGCGCGGCAGAACGGATGGAAAAACCCTTTTAAATCACGGCTGCGCAATCCGGAAACAAACGCATTTCTATATGGCGTAATGTCCTGCATCGCCGTTATGTTTATCGCGTTTGGATGTTTGCAGGATTCACCGCGCGAGATTCTCGCCGGGTTTGGGCGCATCATTGGTTCGACAAACATCCTCATTACGGACTATGTTGCACTCGGCGGCGTTGGCGTTGCCTTTGTCAACGCAGGGCTTCTGATGCTGGCAACCGTAGGCCTGCTCTGCGGCATCCGTGCACAAGCGCGCGGAATCACCATTGCCGCCGTGTTCCTCATGGGTAGTTTCGGCCTGTTTGGGAAGAATATCTATAACGTTTGGCCCATCATCCTTGGCACAGGGTTCTATGCGCGGCTGAAGAAGGAGCCGTTTCGGCAGCATGTTCATACTGCGCTCTTTGCAACGGCGCTCGCCCCTATCGTAACCGAATTTGCCTTTGTGCTGCACTTGCCGGGTCGCATTGGCGTAGTTCTCGGCTTTCTGGTCGGCGTGAGTGCGGGACTGATGATTCCGCCGCTTGCCGCGCATTTGAAGAGTGTACATCGGGGATTCAGTCTATATAATGTCGGCTTCTCAGCGGGCATTCTGGGAACGGTTTATGTCTCGCTGTTGAAATCCTACGGATATGTTACGGGCAGCAATTTAATCTGGAGTACGGGAAACGACCGGCTGTTTGGCGTGTTTCTTGGAATTCTATTTTTGTTTTTGATCCTACTCGGCCTTTTTTACGGACGTGGGCAAATCGCGGGGCTTCGTGTAATCTTTGCCTCTGCCGGCGTATTTGAGAGTGATTTTCTTCAGATTGGCGGCGTGTGCGCATCGCTGATCAATATGGGGATCAACGGCCTCGTGGCGACAGGCTATGTCCTTCTGGTCGGCGGACCACTCAACGGGCCGACCATCGGTGGAATTCTGACCATCGTTGGCTTTGGCGCCTGCGGAAAGCACGCGGCAAACGTGACTCCCGTCCTGCTTGGCGTGGTGCTTGGCAGCCTCACGAAGGTTTGGAATATCGACGATCCCTCCGTGCTGCTTGCGGCACTTTTTGGTACGAGCCTTGCGCCCATCGCGGGGCATTACGGTTGGATATGGGGCGTGGTTGCAGGATTTCTCAATTCCTCCGTTGCGCTCTGCTCCGGTGTGTTGCACGGCGGCATGAACCTGTATAACACCGGATTTTCCACCGGCATTGTTGCGGCGTTTCTTGTACCACTGATGGATGCGCTGGCAGGTGGCAGGCGGGTCAGAGAAAATCAACCCGGTGGTCAAGCCTCGGGAGAAACATGAAAACAAGCAAGACATTTCTGTATCGGTGTCATTTTGAAGGAAACCTATGGATATCGCACATCCTGTAAAGCAAGGGGTGCGCAAGGAGCAACGGATGAATCAATATCATGACCCCAAAATCGAGTTCCGCGTGGAGGAACTTCTATGTCAAATGACGCTGGAAGAGAAGGCCGCGCAGATGGTGCAGGTGCCCTATGCCTACGTCCCGCGGGAAGAGGCGCTGCTCTGGGCGCGACGCGGCGCAGGTTCATTTCTGCATGTAATGGGCGATGAAGCGCGTGAGATTCAATCGCTGGCGCT
>JAEWYV010000297.1 GCA_023458615.1 Bacillota bacterium | reverse complement strand
CTCGCCTACCACAAAGCCAAGCTCCGCCAGATGCTGGCGCACCTCGTCTTTGCCTGTGATCTTCACGATGTAGTTTGTCTCCCCCGGTTTTGCCATGGATAGCGGCATTTTGCATCCTCCTGTCTATCAGCACCCAACGGAATGTTAGACGCATCAAACTCTTGCATTACGCAGTTTACAGCATCTAACCGTTCTTGTCAATATCCATTTTCTGATTCTTCCATCGATCCGAAACAGGTCTCAAAGGCTCCCGCTCCTTCGCTTGCTTGCGTGATTGCTTATGAGTTGATAAAATAGTTTTGTCTTGCTGGCTTTTGCAATGTGGCCAGTAACGGAAAAGAGGAATCGTCCATGAATCGATTTGTGGTTACAAATCTCTTCGGCATATCAGGGCTCAACATCGCCTGGTATGGTGTTATAATCGCCAGCGGATTGATGCTGGGAATCCTTCTTGCTGCGCTGCGAGCCAAAGGACGTGGCTGGTCGCCGGATGTAGTGCTGGACTTCATTTTACTTGCTGTGCCGCTGGCGGTCATCGGCGCGCGCGCTTATTATGTCGCTTTCGAATGGGAAAACTATGCGCATAACCTCATCAAGGTATTTGCGGTCAACGAAGGCGGCCTTGCCATCTATGGCGCGGTCATCGGCGGATTTCTCGCGGCATTGCTCTTTTCACGATTTGCGAAATTCCCATTCCTCAAGCTTATGGATCTCGTGATTCCGAGTTTGATTCTCGGGCAGGCGATGGGCAGATGGGGCAACTTTATCAATCAGGAAGCGTTCGGCGCGCTGGTCACCAACCCCAAACTTCAATTTTTCCCGCTCGCGGTGTATATCCAGTCCCTCGGCGAATGGCACCAGGCAACGTTTTTCTACGAGAGCTTTTGCAACAGCATTCTCCTTGTCATTACGCTGCTGCTAGGGCGAAGGGGCGTTAAAGACGGCACACTGCTTGCCACCTATTTCATCGGCTATGGCACCGCCCGCGCAATCATAGAAGGATTGCGTACGGACAGCCTCTATCTCTTCGGCGCGATTCGCGTCTCCCAACTGCTCTCCGCGCTGCTGGTGGTCGCAGGAATCGTGCTGTTGATTCTAATCAAGACGGATCGCATCAAGACCAAGCCGTATGCAGGCAAATATTGCGTCATTCCGCCGGAGGATGCAGAGACAACAGAGTAACATTAGATCGCACGATCTCCGATGCGAAAAAAGAGAGCGGATTTCCGCTCTCTTGTGTTATCTCTCGTTTGATTTGATACTAAAACGACCCGAACTTATACTAGCTTCGCCTGCTCCAGATACCATGCCTTCAGCACCGCCGCCTGCGTCTTGCCGTCGGGGATGCTCCCACGTAGGATATCCTGCACCAGTTCGTTTAACGGGCAAACTTCCACATTTAAAAACTCGTCGTCGTCCGGATGCGCCGCGCTCTGCGTTAGTCCCCGCGCGAGGAAGAGATGGATCTTCTCGTCCATCACCGCGACGGAGGGATAGAACACGCCGAGCGAAACCAGCTCCGCCGCCGCCATGCCTGTCTCTTCGGAGAGCTCCCGCCGCGCGCAGACCTCGATGTCCTCCCCCGCGTCCAGCTTGCCCGCCGGGATTTCCAGCATCGTTTCGGCAAACGGATAGCGATATTGCCGCACGAGTATCACGTTGCCGTCCGCGGTCAGCGGCACAACGGCGACCGCGCCGGGATGGCGCAGTACCTCACGAATTGCGTGTTTCCCGTTTGGCAGCCGGATTGTATCCTTGAATAGATGCACGATTTTTCCGCGATAAATCTCTTCCGAAGAAACGCTCTCTTCGAGCAAATCTGAATGCTGCTGTTCCATCTAGGCCTCCGTTATCAGTGATTCATCCTTGTTCCGATTGTATCACAGTATCGCCAAACCGCGTACAATTCAAATATGTATGTTACACGCTCGTTGCTTCTCTCACGCCGATATACTATAATGAGAATGATTCCAATTATATTGATAATTTGTAGTATAGTAAGAGAATTGTACGCAATATGAAGATTGGTTATGCCTGCCTCTGCGTAGCCGTTGAGGGGACAAAAATCAGCAATTGCAACCTCAAATCCGCTACACCCGAGCGGCTTCTTTCGCTCGTAAACACCAATCTTGCCGCGCTGGAGCGCATGATCGACTATAACATTGCCAACGATATATCCCTCTACCGCATCAGCTCGGATATCATCCCCTTTGGCTCCAGCATTGCCGCCGCGCTCCCCTGGGAGCAGATCTATCAGGCGGATTTATCGCGCATTGCGGACAAGATTCAAAAAAGCAATATGCGCGTCTCCATGCATCCGGGTCAATATACCGTGCTCAATTCGCCGGATAGCGGCGTTGTGCAGCGGGCAATCGACGACCTCAGCTATCACGCGCGCTTTCTCGACGCGCTGCAACTCGACTCAACCCATAAAATCATCCTGCATGTCGGCGGAAAATATGGCGACACTGCAAGCGCAATTGCGCGTTTTGCCTCTGTTTATCGCGATCTTGATCCAGCCATCACGCGCCGATTGATTCTCGAAAATGACGGCTCGATCTATACCATCGCCGAGGTGCTCGACCTGTGCCACACCATCGGCGCACCGGCGATTTACGACAATCTGCATAACGCAATCAACCCCGCCGACGCGACGAAAACCGACGATTACTGGATTTCTCTTTGCAAACAGACATGGAAGCCGAGCGACGGCGCTCAAAAGACGCACTATTCCCAGCAGGGGCAAAACAAGGTACGCGGCGCGCACTCCGCTACCATCGCAATCGACTTGTTTTTGGACTATTGTCACGGTCTGGCGGATGAAAAACCGGATATCATGTTGGAAGTAAAGGACAAAAATCGTTCTGCGGTCAAGTGCCAGCTCTGCCTCGGAACACCAAATCAGAGACTGCTCGAAACCGAATGGGGACGATATAAATATAGCGTTCTGGAGCGCTCACCGGCGGACTATCAAGCCATCCGCGAGATGCTCAAGGACAAGATCGCAAACCACTCTCAACTGTTTTATGAGACAGTTGAACGGGCGATGCAGCTGCCGGAGCACAAGGGCCGCGCCCTCAACGCGCTGGAGCATGTTTGGGGATATTTTTCCGATTTGGCAACTCCGGCTGAAGGAAAGCAATATGTCTCAAGGCGCGATGCGTATAGTAACGGCAGTCTCCAACTGGAGAAGGTGAAGAGTACCCTCTACCGCCTCTCTCAGAAGTACCAGCAGGATTACCTGCTCGGCTCATATTACTTTATGGACTGAATTGCATCCTTATGATTGAAGACTTGAATTTTATGAAAGGAAGAACACAGCAATGGAATCCACTTCACTGAAAAAAGGGCTCAAATGGTTTGTTCTGCTCGCGTTTCTGGCAATGCTCACCGTCAATGCGCTCTCATCGATATTACCCATCA
>JAEWYV010000296.1 GCA_023458615.1 Bacillota bacterium | reverse complement strand
AAATTATAAACTGGTTCAGTCCGGCGTTGACAACGCAAATGGAAACGATGTCGCGATCTATGCCTACAGCTGGCAGGACGCAGGATACGACCTCAACACGATTGATTTTTTGATGATCAACGGGGATGATCTATATCTGATCACCTTTACCGGAACGAATGCGGATTTTAACACGCTCTATCCCTATGTAGAGCAGATGGTGCTTTCGTTTCAGATTCTCTAGTTTTAACACGTTAGAGGCATGCCGCGGGTTGATCAGCCTGCGGCATTTTTTTATTTGCTATCCCGCAGGTCGGTTGGACAGAAGGCGTAAAAATATGGTATGATCCTGTTTACAACGGACGAAAGAAGAAAATGCAAACATGATTAACCCGCAAGAAAAGAGTTTGTTGGCAAAGAGCTATTTTGAGCAAGGATACAACTGCGCGCAGGCCGTGCTTCTTGCCTATTGCGAGGAGACTGGGCTATCCGTGGAGCAGGCGGCAAAGCTCGCCTCCACCTTTGGCGGAGGGATGGGGCGGCTGAGGGAGGTTTGCGGCGCGGTAAGCGCAATGTTTATGGTTGAGGGCTTACTAAGAGGTTATGACGAACCAAAGGCAAAAGAGGAGAAAGCTGAGCTCTACGCTCGTGTGCAGGCGCTTGCGGCACGATTCACGGAAAAGAATCACTCCATCATCTGCCGTGATTTGCTGTTAGAGACGCAGACGACCCCTGGCGCGGCGCCGGAAGAGCGGACGAAGGAATACTATGAGCGCCGCCCCTGCGGATGCTATGTGGAAGATGCAGCCTACATCATTGGCAATGCATTGACCGGCGCATAACAGGAGAATTAGGACAAACAGGAGGGAGCGTCATGCCGATTTTTGCGCAGGGCGTAACAAAGAACAAATTAACCATCTTGTACTATCTGAGCACCTCGAAGGTTGGCATCACGCGTGACCAGCTTTATCGCGTCATGGTGGATAACAACGTGATGAGCTTTTTTGATTATCAAAGCTGCATGCACGAGTTGGAAGAGGATGCGTTTATCGCAGCCGTCCCCAAGGCGTTCGGACAAGCCTATCGCCTTAGCGTTCGCGGGACGGATGTGCTGGATCAATTTGTAGAGAGCTTGCCGGTCTCCTTGCGTGAACGTCTGGAGCGTTATGCCCGCGAGCACAGGGAAGAGATGCTGCTAGAGACGCAGATCGTTTCCGAGATGGAAGAATTGCCTTCCGGCGGATACCTCGTGCATCTGCGCGCGTTAGAAGAAAACGCGGCGGTGATGGAGATTACGCTCCGGGTAGCAACGCGGGATATGGCGCAGCGCATGCGTGCGAATTGGGACAAGGCCTCCGAACCACTCTATGCGCAGATGTTGACCACGTTACTCAAAAGTGACGAGTAGATTTGCATTTATAGAAGTATAAACAAACAAAAAGAGCCGCGCGGCTCTTTTGTTTTTTGCAAAGGATGGCAAGATTATGCGTTATGGCGAAGTTGGGAGATCATATCTTGGGGATTGCTTGCTAGAAATACCGCGCTGCCGGCAACCAGAATCGTCGCTCCCGCGTCAATGCATTGCTTTGCCGTTTCAGGGTTGATACCCCCATCTACCTCAATCTCGGTATTGAGCCCGCGTTCGTCAATCATGCGGCGCAGCTCGGCGATCTTGGTCAGCGACTCTGGAATAAACTTCTGCCCGCCATAGCCGGGGTTAACCGACATGACGAGGACAAGATCGCAGTACGGGAGCACCTCTTTGACCGCGATAGCAGGGGTGCCGGGATTTAGCACCACGCCGGCTTTGCAACCGACCTCGTGAATCTGCTGGAGCGCACGGTGCAGGTGTTTTTCCGCCTCCACATGGATGGTGATGATGTCGGCCCCCGCTTTTTGAAACCACGGAATAAAACGTGAAGGTTCCTCCACCATGAGGTGGACATCGATTGGAAGCTTGGTCAACGGGCGAATCGCAGCTAAAATGGGTGGACCAAAGGACATATTCGGTACAAAGTGACCGTCCATCACATCAAAATGCACCCAGTCCGCATTCCAATCGGAAAGGGAGACGATATCGCGGCCGAGGTTTGAAAAATCGGCGGAGAGGATGGAAGGCGCAATCTTGATCATGGCTTGTTTACTCCTTTGAACGATAAACTAGTTCTATTCGATATGTCAGATTGTATTTTTGTGATATTAGGTTCTTAAATCATGCTTTGCTATTTGGGGAAAGCATCAATCATATTTGTGCTTTTTGAGTTTTTCGATTTCTGCTTGGATCTCCAGATAACGTTCATATCGTGTCCGCGTGAGCTTACCCTCTGCCTGCAACGCTTTTACCGCGCAATCCGGCTCCGCAACGTGCCGACATCCTGTGAAACGGCAGCATTCGTAGACTTGTTCAAACTCCGGCCAGCAATGGTTGAGCACGTCTTGCGTAAGCTCACTCAACTCGAATAAGGAGAAGCCCGGCGTGTCGAGCACGGCGCCGCCAAGATAGGGCCAAAGTTCGGCCTGTCGTGTTGTGTGCTTTCCGCGATCCGTCTTTTTTGCAAGCTCTCCGGTTTCCAGCGCAAGCTCCGGAAAGAGCGAGTTGAGCAGGGAGGACTTGCCAACGGCGGATTGACCCGCAAAACAGCTGATCCGTCCGCTTAGTGCAGACTTGAGCGTATCCATGCCTTCCAAGCTATGCGACGAGACCAGCAGGGTGTCGTAGGCGGCATAGTCTGCGGTAAACTGACTCGTGATTTCGTCCTTTGCAGTGTCAATTTTATTGAGCACCAGTAGCGGTTGAATGCCGAGCGTATGCGCCTGAATCAAAAGCTTATCCGCCAATAGCCAGTCCGGCTTAGGGATGCTGGCAGAGAGGACGATGATGAGCAGATCAATATTGGCAACCGGGGGGCGCAGCAACGCGTTTTTCCGCGGCAGAATATCATCCAGCGAAGCATATCCGGTTTCAGGGATCGAGATTTCGACGAGGTCGCCCACCATGGGCGTCATGCCTTCGTTTCGAAAGCGCCCGCGCGCTTTGCAGACAACGGTTTCACCGTCGTCCAGCAGAACACTGTAAAATCCGCCGATTCCCTTGATAATCCTTCCGCGCATTCCCATTTAGGACTCCTTAGCGGTAAAGGTATAATCCTGCCGCTTAACCTCCGCGCCATCGCTGTAGACAATGACTTCACGCGTGCCCTCGACGTCCGACGTTGCGGTAAATGAAATCGGCACTTTCTCACCTTTCTCAAGTGCGCCTTCGAACAGAATGCGATTATAGGAAAGTCCGTTAAAGGTTTCCTGAAGAACAATCAACACCTTGGTTCCGCTGCTGTCAATATTGAGGTTAAACGCGATATCCGATTGATATGGATAGACCGGCTTGCCGCATACGGTGAGCGTAATCGGCGTTTCCGGCAGCACCTGTGTGCCCGGCAGTGGGTCCTGCAGATAGACAACGCCGTCCTCTACAATATCGGACTCGGCATAGCGCACATAGATGTTGTTAAACGAGGCAACGCGCAGTTGATCGAGAATCAGGTTCAGCGGCAGATCCATCGCATACGGCATGTCAAACGTTGTTTCGGAAGACGCGCTGATGACGATATCGATCGCCTGCCCATTGGTGGTTTCGGTTTCCGGCGGAATCGACTGTGCGCAGACATAGCCGATTGCAACCTCGGACACGCGATATGTTACACTTCCGAGAACCAGCCCGATCTCCTCCAGGGCGTGGCGCGCCTCATCCGGCGAGAGGCCGAGCAAATCTGGTACGAGCGGAGCCGCAGGCCCCAGGCTGACAATGCCGTAGATGGTGGTGCCAAGCTTGGATTTTGTTCCACCTTCGGGAGACTGCATAATAATGTCTCCGCTGGCAACCGTATCGCTGTTCTCGTAATCCTGAATATCAAAGTGAAAGCCGAAATTCTCCGCCTTTTGCTTTGCTTCGTCAACGGATCGATCCACGACGGAAGGAACCATATCAAAGTCATCCGACTCGGTTTGATAGATATCGCGCAGCACAATAAAAACACCGACGAGCGCCAGTACGAGCGCCGCAACGGTAACGCCGATTTTCAGCGCGCCGTGCGCGCGCTTCTTCTGCGCAGGTTTCTTTGCCTGCTGCGGCTTGAATGTCGGAATATAGCGTGCAAAGTCACCTGTTGGCTCCTTCAAAGCGCGTCTTAGGTGTGCGCTCATCTCATTTGCCGTAGCGTAGCGGCGGTTGGTATCTTTGTTCAACGCGCGCAGGATGACATCGTTAAGCGCGGGGGATACCTTGTTGGAGAGTTCGATTGGCGGCACCGGGATATCGCTGATGTGTTTGAGCGCGATGGCAACGGAGTTTTCGCCGTCGAACGGAACACGGCCCGTGAGCATTTCGTAAAGCATGATGCCCGCCGAATACAGGTCGCTTCCCTCGGTGACGGGCAACCCCTTTGCCTGCTCTGGCGAGAGATAGTGAACCGAACCCAACACGGTAGAACCTGTGAACGTGACGGTGTTTGCGTCTACCTCACGCGCAATGCCAAAGTCCATGAGTTTGACCTTGCCGCTTTGCATGACAATTACATTCTGCGGCTTTACATCGCGGTGGATGATGCCCGCGGCATGCGCGGCACCAAGCGCATCGAGCACCTGCACCACAAGCGCGACTGCGATGCGGGAGGGCATCGGCCCGTTTTCGTCGATGATATCTTTGAGCGTGCGCCCGTCTACAAATTCAAGTACGATATAGGGCAGGCCGTCCGTCTCGCCAACGTCAAAAGCCCGCACGATGTTTTCATGCGAAAGGTGCAAAACGGCCCTTGCCTCGCGCTCAAAGCGGCGGAGAAACTCCGCGTCGTTTCGAAACTCATCCTTGAGCACCTTGATGGCAACCATCTTGCGGGAACTAAGGTTCATTGCGCGGTAAACATGCGCCATGCCGCCTGTGCCGATGAGCTCTATAATGCGATAGCGATGGCCTACAATGGTTCCCTGCGCAATCATAGTGCATCCTCCTCTTCCAGAGTGACGAGGATGACGGTGATGTTATCCGTGCCTCCGTTGTCCAGCGCGAGCTGAACTAAAATCTCGCACATATTTTCTAGAGAACGACTGGTCAAAAGTACGCTGACGATATCCTCTTCGTCTACCGCTCCGTGCAGTCCGTCAGAGCAGAGCACGAGAATATCTCCCGCGACCCATTCACGCTCAAACAAGTCCACATCCACAACAGGGGAAACACCTACCGCGCGGGTGATGATATTCCGTTGGGGATGTACGCGCGCTTCCTCTTTGGTAATGGCACCGGCAAGCACCAGCTGTTCCACCAAGGAATGATCGGTGGTGATGGTCTCCAGCGCTCCGTTGTGGAAACGATACATCCGGCTGTCGCCAACGTTCGCTGCGATGAACTTTTCGCCTAAGAGCAGGGCGGCAACCAGTGTTGTACCCATGCCGCGCAGGGAGCGATCCTTTTCCGATTCCTGATAGACGCCTAAATTGGCTTTTTCAATGGACTGGCGGAACTGTCCCAGCTCACGGTCGGTTTCAACGTCTAAATCAAATTCCCGCAGTTGATCCACCAGCAAATTGCTGGCGACCGCTCCTGCCGCATGCCCGCCCATGCCGTCCGCAACAGCAAACAGCAGAGGGAAGCCTTCCTTATTTGGTACGAGAAAGCTGTCCTCGTTGTGGACGCGCTTGCCGATATCAGTTTTGACTGCGTATTTCATGCAGAATCCTCCTGCGCAGCTGCCCGCATGCGCCATCGATATCCGTTCCCATTTCGCGGCGGACGGTTGCGGAGATATTTCGTTGGGTAAGCCGCTCACAAAAGCGATCCGCCTCCGCGCGGGAAACGCCGTTTAACCCGCGCTCCGGCACGGGATTGAGCGGAATGAGATTCACGTGGCAGAGTATACCGCGCAGCTTTTTACTTAGTTCGTCCGCATCCTCCAGCGAGGCATTGACGCCGCCGATGAGTGCATATTCAAACACGACTCGTCTGCCGGAAACTTGGGCATAGCGCTTGGCTGCTGCAATAACGCTGTCAATGGGGTACACCTTGTTGATTGGCATCAGCGAAGTGCGCGTCTCGTCGTCGTGCGCGTGCAGCGAGATGGAGAGCGTAACATGCGGCGCATCCACAAGAAATTGATCAATCTTCGGCACGATGCCGCAGGTGGAGATTGAAATATTGCGCGGACTGATGCGCAAGCCGTCCTGTGCTGTGGTTCGGTTTAGAAACGCTACCACGTTATCATAATTATCCAGCGGTTCGCCGCTACCCATGAGCACAAGATTGGTCACCGTGCGGTGATCCGCCTCCTTCGGCGGCTCGTCCCGCTCCACGGCGAGGATCTGACCGACCATTTCGCCCGAGGTGAGGTTACGGACGCATCCGTCGAGTGTGGAAGCGCAAAATTTGCAGCCCATATTGCAGCCAACCTGTGTGGAAAGGCATAGCGTATTACCATAATGATAGCGCATCAATACGCCTTCGACAAGGTTTTCGTCCTCCAGACGGAAAAGGTACTTGACGGTTCCATCTTTTGCCGAAAGAAGCTTGCGCTCAATGCTTACCCCGCCAAAGGGAATGGCAGCGAGTTTTTGGCGCAGCGCGGCTGGAAGATTGGTCATCTCCTCAGGACGAGCGCCCTTGTTGAGCCACGTCCATACCTGCCCTGCGCGATAGTTTGGTTCGCCCAGATCCTGTAGAAGCTGCTCCAACTCCGGCTTAGTGAGGCTCATTAACTGCATCGTCTCATCCTCGCAATATAGAATCCGTCGGTGCTGTGTACATGCGGCAAAAGCTGAACCTGCCC
>JAEWYV010000295.1 GCA_023458615.1 Bacillota bacterium | reverse complement strand
CTCAACTACGGTTGCTGATTGGCGGCGATTTGGATAATTGCCTCATGCTCGGCATCCGGTATGCCGTTAATTCCGGTGGACGAATTGTGAAAATAGACGCTGTAGACCGGAAGCGCGGCAGGATCGTTGAGCGGGGCTGCCTGCTGGATGGAGGCTGCGATGCGCGCGCCGTCCAGTGTAATGACCACAGGCTGTTTTTCCGAACTGCTTGCGGAGGAGAAGAATCCGCGCAACGTCGCGTTATCCCAGTCAAGCTCCGGCTGCATCTTTGCATTGTTGCCAATTACGACCAATTTCATGTGCAGGGAGATGCCGGAGTAACAGCTTGTCATATCATAGGACTGCCCAACCACGAGCTTTGGCTGAATTTCGTCCCAAGCGACCAGTGCACCATAGGTGAGTAGAAATCCCTGCGGGCCACTGGCAAAGACGGTTCCGCCGTTCAGCGTTGCAGCGATTGCGCTATTGGAAAAGAGCAGCTCTGTTGCGGAATTGACGGCAACACCGTTTGCCGCGGCAAATGCCGAAAAGGCATCCGCATCCGGCTGATCCCAGCGCCCGTTGACCACGCTTTTGAGATAGCCGAGGTCGGAGAGCCGCGTTTCGATTCGCTGAATATCGTCCGAACAGTCGCCAAGCGCAGGCACGCCGCCATCTGCACGCGCGACTGGCGCGCATACAATCAAGAGAACCACTGCGAGCGAGGCGGCAAACATGTGGCGAGCCCATCTTTCAACTTTTTGAATGGTTACATTCTTCATAACGCAGAGATTATAGCACAAAGCGGCATAAAATTCCATGAACGCAATATGAAACTGCATCCGGATCAGCAGAATGCTCAAAAACATGGTAAAATAGAAACACAAGACCCAGACGAAAGGGGATGATGGCATGCGGTGTTCCTGCCAAAGTTGCGGCGCTTATATGGTGCAGGATGAGAAAGGGCTCGGCAGCCGCTGCATCTGCCCGGAGTGCTTTGCAACCTGCTCAGCCTGCATGGGGACGAGGCAAAAGCCCGTCGAGCCGGACGAGCTTCGACAGATGCTACTGCAACGGGAGCGGTATGATACAGAGCATGAATTGGACGATTAATCCCTATTAGCAAAACATGCAAAAATAGAAGGCCCAAAGGCCTTCTATTTATGTCGTGAACCAATCCCTTACGGCGCTGCCGTCACCTCAGGAACGGGGGTATCCGGCACTGCGGTGGGGACGGGGGTTGCCGTCGGGGCCGACGGCGTATTGGTCGCGGAGGATGGCACATCGGTGACACCCGGCGTCGGCGTGACATCCACCATGCAGGTCCAAGTTTCGCCCTGATACGCCTTGTAGGTGGACACGGCGAGCTTTTCGGTCTTAACCAGCGTTCCGGCCTTATAATATTTCTTATAGCTCTGGTAGACATAGCCCTTGCGCGGCGTGACGGCAACATAGGTTTCGCCAGCCTCCATGAGCTTGCCATTTGCTTTTTCGGTTCCAACGGGGACTTCTATCACGACGGGGTCTCCGCTTGGGCTTGTTGTGGAGACAAGCTCGCTGGTAAGCTTGATTTCGTCGTATTCGGTTGTGTCAAACGGCACGCCCCAGACTTCGAATGTCAGCTTGCTTGCGCTTGTGGTATAGCCGATGATGACAATATCACTGGAGGTATTATTCTTGAACTGAAAGTCGATGATGTTGCCGACGGAGTTGATCGTCGCATCAAGGCCTTCCTTGATGTAGGCCACAGGCATGGAATGATTGCGGCGGAAGACCACCTCAAGATCGCCTTTGACAATCGCGTTATACAGCGTTGTGGAGAGCTGGCAAACGCCGCCGCCGTATTGCGGAACAACCGCGCCGCTTTCATATGCGTTGGCTTCCTTCCAGCCGTTGCCCTTGCTGCGCACGCCGAGCGTGTCGTTGGTGGAGAAGGTTTCGCCGGGCTTAAGCACGGTTCCGTTGATGAGCTTTGCGCCCTTGCGAACGTTATACTTTCGCTCGCTGGTGCTGGAGGAAAAGTCCGTCGTTGCGCTGGCGCGCATGACAAACTGCCCTTGCAAGGTTGCTTTGGTAAGCGTCGGTTGTGTCTGGGTGATCGGGATACTGATCGGCGTCTTGGAGCCGCTGAGCATGGAGGCGGAAATCAGCTGAATCAACGCGGTTTGGTCAACCGCCTGACCGACAACTTCCGGCTCAATGGTCAGCGCATGTGTTGTTTCATCGATTCCAGTGACGGTTGCATCCTTTGCCGGCACGTCGATCTGCGCCGCAATCTGCGCGATACCGGTTGCAAGCGCTGTTTGATCATAACTTAGCGTCAGTGCAAATGCCCTGCCGTTTGCTTTAACGTCCTCGGTCTCTGCCTTCATTGCGGCATAATCGCCGGTTTTGCCGAGCTTATATGCCTCGTTGAGGACGCTATCGAGATTGGTGGTGAAGGGTATATTTGTCAAGTCAAGCGGGAAAAGCTTGTTGTCGTAAACAAGCTGAATTTCGCGCTGTGCGGTCAGGTTGGTGTTCGCGGCGGAGAGCGCCAGTTTTGCGTCGTCCATGGTCATGCCGCCGATGGAAATCGCGTTGACGGTGATACCCTCTAAAAATGTGGTGGAGTTTGCCATCGCTTCAAACTCCTGACGCTCTTTTTCCTGCTGTGCGCGCGCGGCTTCCTCCGCGGCGATTTGCGCTGCGGCCTCCGCGGCTGCCTGCCGCTGATTATTCACAAACATAACGATAAACAGGGTAAGCAAAACAACAAAAATTGCGCCGAGCGCGATAATCATGCGCTTTTGCTGTCTGCGCTTCCTGCGTTTTTTGGACAGAGCATTTTTCTTGTTGCGGGGTTTATTCGGTAAGCCAAGATCCTGAATTGGCTCAAGAATGGTCTCCGGATATTCCATTTCCCCCTGTGGCGGCTGGCCCGGCTGCTGCCAGTTTTGCTCCATTGATAAAGTCCTCCTGGAATGCGATGTATTCACGCGGGAGTGAGCAACGCGCTTTGCCCCGCGGAATCTAGCTCTTGATTCAAAACATTACTACTTATTGTAGCTGATTTTTCCGGCTTTTGCACCGCCGGAAACATGGGCAAAGGGAATTGTTACAGAATGTTCATGAGAAAGTTGCATGAATTCTCCTTTATTTCCGCAACCAATCGCCACGCGTGGTTTCTGTCGCTGCGTTTCTAAGAAAGGGGAGGGTAGATTCAGGATGAAACCGACCTGATGCTGTCGAAATCATGCAATCTGTGTTAAAATAGCGGCATGAAAAAGAGCATGTCTAAACCGAAAAAAAGCACAGAGACGGGTAGAACGCCGATGGACGCCGCGTTGCGTTACCTTGGCGCGCGGGCGCGCACCGTGCGAGAGGTGGAGCGGCATTTGGATGCCAGCGAATACGGAGAGGTAGAGGTTTACGAGACCGTGGAACGCCTCAAAGAGTTAGGGTTGCTCAATGACGCGGCGTTTGCCGAGGAATATGTTCGAACCCGACTTGCGACAAAGCCCGTTAGCCGCGCGCACTTGCGACAGCAGTTGCTTCAGCATGAAGCGGACACGGATGCGGTTGAACAGGCGCTCTCCTCTTTGCCGGAGGATGCGGAGGCAAACAACGCCGTGCAGATTGCCGAAAAATATGCGCGTCAATACGCTCGCCTTCCAGAGGACGAGCGAAACGAGATGGTCATGCGCCGCTTGCTTTCGCGAGGGTATAGCTATGACGACGCGCGCGCGGCGCTTTCAGCGGCTACGGGGGAGCGGGAAGAATGAAGCGGGTGGTATCGGCGGAGGAGATGCGGGCATATGAGCAAGCTCGCTTTTTTGATGGGCGGGCGAACAGCATAGACTGGATGGAGCGTGCAGCAGAGGGTGTAGATCAACTGCTCAACGCACGCTATCCAAACCAAAGCGTGCTTTGCGTCTGTGGCACCGGCAACAACGGCGGGGATGG
>JAEWYV010000294.1 GCA_023458615.1 Bacillota bacterium | reverse complement strand
CTCTCGAATGCTCTTTTGTGGCGGAGAAGGTGGGATTTGAACCCACGCACCGGTTAACCCAGTCTACTCCCTTAGCAGGGGAGCCCCTTATAGCCACTTGGGTACTTCTCCATATTAAATTGTTTATGAGAGATGCTGGCGGAGAGAGAGGGATTCGAACCCCCGGTGCCTTTCAGCATCACTAGTTTTCAAGACTAGCTCCATAAACCACTCGGACATCTCTCCAAGAATTGCACCTTTAGAAGTATAGCAAATTCATCAAATGATTGTCAACGGCGAAATCGCATCTCTTTTTCAAGTAGCAAAAGAAATTTAAGTCTTCTCACATAAATACGTAAACTTTCCCGCGGGATTTGATATGAAGTAATTGTGAAACTCCTGCGTGATTGGGCGGTTTCGATTGCAGTTCCCCCGAAAATTCCATATAATGAATTCATTCAGGCGTATCCTGTGATGCGCCGCCGGAGGGTTATTAAAATCCATGCGAAAAACAATTTCCATTATGCTCTTGGCACTATCTTTGCTATTTGTCGCGGCGGGCTGTAAAGCGGAATCCACCACCATATTGAACACCGAATCAAAGCTTTTTTATGGCGGAAGCCAGATTGAAGTTACTGTTCGTGAACTCAAAGTGGATGGCGGAAAAACGACTGCCCGCATCCGCTTTCTCAACCTTGGCACCGAAGAGCTTAACTCCATTCAAGCGCTGGTCGAGTTTATCGATAAGAATGGCGACACCATCAAAAGCGCAGTGATAGACGCCACCTTTGACGCCCCCGTCCCCGTTGGCGAGAGCTTTAGCGAAACCGCAGAGTGCGACAGCAGTTCTAAAATCACGGGTGTTTACGTTTCAGAATACGTACCGGAATCCTGATCCATACAGCGTTTTTCCGTGTTGATGTTTGCCTTTCGCGCCTGAGCGTGTTGTATGGCCCGCTTGATATGATACCGCTTTCCATCCTTGATAAAGTGTGCTCCCGTTTGCTTGAATCGAAACGGCACATCTGCCTCAATACATTGCCTGCGAATTTCTAGAATCCAGTCATAGTTGCATTGCCGCGCCTCATCGCCGGATTCTCCGCCAACGGTGACGCTCTCTACCCAGCCTCCCAAATAGTGAGACAGATCGATGGCCTCCAATAACGGTTCGCAAACGATCATCTTGTGACGAATTGGCAGATCACGAAACACGGGCAGTCGCTCGTCTGCCTTTGCCTGGTTCTCAACCGTACAGCAGATGGAGACATTTGGATAGCCCTTTCCCCAGTCCTCTGGGATACATTTTTCAAATCGTGTAATTCGCTTTGTGATAAACAGGAATTCACAATCCGAACGCTCGCGGATCATGCGCCAAGCTTCGTTTCTCCAGCAATCTGCATCCTCTAGTAAAAAATCAGAAGTGAAGCATGTCCAGAAAAAGCCCCCCGAAGGTATCTTATAAGAACCATTCTTTGCATGTGCCACAGGCAGGTAAAAGTCGTTTGTTTTTTGAACGAGACTCGCGTCTCTACCATGCCTAGCATCCGCTCGATAGACATAGCAATGCGCGCATCCCGCCGAAATCTTATGGCAGCCATGCCATGGATTCCAGTTGATGCCCCCACCGTATTCCGTTTTCGGTCTGATCGTTTCCTTCATGTTGTTTGTTCCGTTTGCTTTTTCGCCGCTTTGGTTCACATTTGGTTCCGTTGACAATCGTAACACCCGTACAGTATAATCGGCAAGCTGAAAGGAGGTTGAACCATGAATCAGTTCTTACAGGCGATTGAAGCCTTCGCCCAAGGTTCAACGATCTGGGTCTATCTTTTCATATTCTTTGGTAAAATTCTTGAAGTATCGTTTGGCACGCTCCGCATCGTACTCATCAATCGCGGTGAGCGCACCATCGGTTCCATGATTGCCATAGTGGAGATCACGCTTTGGCTCATCGTAGCCAGTAGCGTACTCACCGGCTTTAAAGAGGATTTCCTTAAGGGCATCGTCTATGCGCTTGCCTTTGCCTGCGGTAACTATATCGGTAGCTGGCTGGATGAACTGCTTGCGTTTGGCTTAAGCTCTATGCAGGTTGTCCTGCCGGATATGGAGGCCGCAAAAGAGGCGGAGGTGCTCTTGCGCGCCAAGGGATTTGGCATCACCTCGCTGGATGTTCACGGGCGGGACAATGACCGCAGCATGTTGATTATGACCATGCAGCGCAAGCGTTTGCCAGAGGCAATCTCCATCTTGGAAGAGCATTGCAACGGCGCGGTTGTCACCGTTTCGGATATTAAAGCCCAGCGCGGCGGCTATCTGGAGCGCACGCTTCGAAGTGGTCAGCTGCGTAACGGAAAGTAGCCAAATACGTAATCTTTTCAAAAAAGCCGCATCGCGCGGCTTTTTGTGTGTTGACGTATCAGGTTAATCTGCCTGTTGCCACTAATTTCAGCGAGAGCAATAGGTGTAAGAGCGAACTATTCTCACTGTCCAGATCCAAGCCAAACTGTTCCTTCATTCGCTCCAGCCGGTACAGGAATGTGCTTCTATGAATAAACAGCGCGTTTGCCGTCTTCACAGCATTGAAGTGATTTTTGATGTATAATTCCGCGGTCTCCAAATAGCGCGTATCGTGTTCGCGGTCATAGCCTGCCATTTCCAGAACGGAGCGTAGACAAATCAGCTCTGCAGGGAACTCTGCCGTTATCGATTGCGCCAGATATTCGTCCACGGAATCCCGGAAAAAAGCGACCCCGCCCAGGGCGGACGCGGATTGAAGCGCGCGCCTTGCCAGCGACAGGCGCTGCGCGAAAAAGGAAAACCCTATCATCTCCTCGCAAACGCCAAAGCGAATTTGGTGATTCCGATGGAGTTCTTCTAACTTGCTACAAAACAGTGGCATTTCTTCCGTACTCGCTCGAACAACTGCGATGATATACGGCAGCGCGGGAAACGAAAAGCAAGGTGAAAAACTTTTCTCAATCGCCTCACAGATCGTACCAACGCGCTGCGCTCGCAGATCAACCCCTTCCGGCTCTGCGGCGATAATCAGATAGCCATCCTGCGCGTGCCAACCACACTCCTCCAGCGTAGCTACCGCTTCTGTTTCGCTCCCGTTTCCCTCTAGCAAAGCACGAAACGCCTGCTCCAGCGCTGCGTTCTCCCG
>JAEWYV010000293.1 GCA_023458615.1 Bacillota bacterium | reverse complement strand
GTCAGCAACGGAGACCAGACCGACACCATCTGCGAGAGCTTGCTTGCGGGGCATACGCTGCAATATGCGCTGAGCACGCGCTGCTATGAGCCGGACGCGCCGAACTATACCCCGCGCATCGCGGGCATGACGCTCTCGACGGGGCGCTATACGCTCGGCATCGTGAAAAAGGCGGAGGATGCGCCGGACTGTCGGAGGAAATACTGGAGCTTTGATCCGGCGGAGGGCAAGGGGCACCTGATTACCACCTATGACGGGGATGGCGACCCGCTGCCCGCGTTTTCCGGCGTGCCACGCGAACTGGCGATCTCCGGCACAGCGCAAGAGCTGGCGGATCAAATCTGGAATGAACTCGACCGCGAGAATCGCATTGCGCTGTATGTGCGCTATACGGATCTCAACAAATGGCGCTTTGAGAGCGCAATGAAAAATAAACAGTTGGGCGATTGAGTTCGCCAAAGCATGCAAATACAGTCAAAAACACAGCCGCCGGATTTTTTCTTCCGGCGGCTGTTTGTATGAGCATACTATCGCGTTTTCGCTTTTATAGATTGTAGGAGTCGTAGATATGGCGAATCTCCTCCGCGCAGTTGAAGAATGCATCGCACAGCGCGGGGTTAAAGTGCGTTCCGTATTCGCGGCGAATCTCCGCGAGGCTTTCTTCATGGGAATAGGCTGGCTTGTAGGAGCGCACGGAGCGAATCGCGTCGTAAACATCGCAAATGGCGACAATCTGCGCAGAGAGGGGGATTTCATCGCCCTTTAGCCCTTTGGGATAGCCTTTTCCGTCCCAGCGTTCATGATGATAAAACGCGATATCGATTGCCATCTTGAGGATGCTATTGTCCTGAAAACGCGGATAGGCTTCCTCCAGCGTCTGGGCACCGATGGTGGTGTGCTGCTTCATCACCTCAAATTCCTCACGCGTGAGCTTCCCGGGCTTTAAGAGGATGCTGTCCGGTATGCCGACCTTGCCGATGTCATGCAGCAGGCACGCCTGCTGAAGATTGTAGATGAAGCTGTAGTTGAGCTGCTCGCTGTATACGCTGTTGAAGGAGAGAATGCTTGCTACCACGCGGCAGGTCTCCGTGAGTCGCTTGAGATGCCCGCTCGTTGCTGCGTCCTGCGATTCAGCGAGGTGTACCAATGCGCTAACGGTACCCCAGATAGAATCCACGGCATCATGCACCCTTGCCTGAACCAACTCTTCTATCTGCTCATTCGAGTAGAACGAGCTGGGCTCGTGGTTTTCGTGCGCCAGAGCCGAACGATAGAGCTCAACATCCTGCGCAGTACACAAAAGCGACAATACAGCCCCTGTTCCACCGAGCTTCGGTGTTCTTGTAACGTGGAACAACCTGCGGAGGCCCTTTGCATCGGTGATCCATTCGTCGCTATCCACGGGCTGCTTTGTTTCAAATGCCTTTCGATTGGCTTGTACGCTGCGGTCTGCGTCGTCCTTTGGCAGGAGCGTGTAGATGTCGTGTTGTTCGATGCCTGCTTTGTTTTTGCCTAAAAACGCTGCGTGTGCCGCGTTTGTATAGCCATAGGTTCGCTCGTCTGTCATTTCCCAGATTTGCGTTGGAATACCGTCGATCAGCTCTTCAAGCGCCGTCTGTGCATTGACATGTGTTTCGTCCAAAAAAGGCACCTCCATCATGACGTGATCTTTGACGCATTGGCAACAATTTAATTGTTACAACGGGAAATAAACAATGAATGTAACGTAAGTGTTCCATGAAAAGTCAAAGAATAAGCCACTTATTACATATAACGATATTACAAAATTACATCAAAGTCAAACATGCCATTGTTATTGCGTGACATATATTGCATGAGAACGGTGTTTGTGAGATGATAGATTCGTCATAGAGAAATAAAACAGAAAACCCATCAATCTGGAATTGCCGGATATGCATGTTTATCACAGACAAAGCAGGTGAATTCTGTGATACTCTGAGCTATATTCATCCAGTCGTTTCATCTGTTTGTTACGGCGAAACACGATTTGATGACGAAACAATGGAACGATCGGTTGCGGGTGGTATGCTATAGCATCATCACGGTACGCCGCAAAAAAGATGGATGCATTGCCAAAGCCACGCGTTTGGCGCTGGCAAAAACAACAGCCTTGACGCAGGCAACAGACGATTGGCGGATAGACAACGGCGCATATAGTTGTAGATAAAACGACGCGTTGACACGCCAAAGCCGAGAAATTAAAATGAGATTGAATAGGATGCAATTTTATGAATAAAACATTGATCTGCCGAAAGGCAGGGCGCGCTGATTGGCAACAGTCCGGCACGCAGACGGAAAGGAGGGCATAAATATGGGAAAGCTGTTTCAAAATAAGAAATTCCAAAATACGATGTTTCTTTTGGCTACCATCACCTCCGTCATCTATCTGATTTGGCGCGCAATCTTTACACTGCCGCTCAAGGAAGGCGTGGTTGCGCTGATCTTCGGCGTCATGCTACTGGTGAGTGAAATTTCCGCCGCATTGGGCACCTATGAACTCTACTGGCGCAAGAACCGCGCGAATAAGGTAGATCTTAGCCTTCCGGTCATTCCGGCGAACTGGTACCCCGATGTGGATGTCATCGTCGCCACGCACAACGAGCCGGTGGATCTGCTCTACAAAACCGTAAACGCCCTGACCTACATGGACTAACCGCACAAGAGCAAGGTGCATATCTATCTGGCGGACGACGGAAACCGCCCCGCCATGGCAAAGCTTGCCGAGCAGTTCGGCATCGGCTATTTCCCGCTGGCGAATAATAAAGAAGCCAAGAGCGGAAACCTGAACAACGCGCTCAAGCAGACGAAATCTCCGCTGGTTGCAACCTTTGACGCGGATATGATTGCGCGACGCGAGTTTTTGATGGAAACTGTGCCGTATTTCTTCCTGCCGCGGGTACACAAGAAGGACGGCGACTGGGTGCTCAGAAAGCCGGAGGAGATTGACCCGAACTTCAAGATCGGATTTATCCAAACGCCGCAGAGCTTCTATAACCCGGATCTATTCCAGTTTAACCTCTACGCCGAACACAATATCCCGAACGAGCAGGACTTCTTCTCGCGCGAGATCAACGTCATGC
>JAEWYV010000292.1 GCA_023458615.1 Bacillota bacterium | reverse complement strand
TTGCAATGCGCCTCGCGGGCGGCCTGCCCGCCGCCGCGGCGGCATCGCTTGTTTGGGTTGCCTGCTGCCGTAGGGATTCCGGTCGGGTGCGATGCGCCGGATCTGCGGCCTGCCTGCCGCCGCGGTTGCATCGTTCGGCTCGGATCGTCCGTCTGCCGAATTCGATTGCGTTGCATCGAATAAGGCACGGTGCTGGCGTTTCCGTTCGTCGCCTTGTTTGGCGGCTTTGGAAGGAAAGATGCGCAGTTTGGCGGTTTTATATCCGTTTTGTGGCCTGCCCGCCACCGCAACATGAGATTTTGCGCCATCTACTCTCTTTCTGACTCTAGGATACGATATTAATGAAATCAGTAGAAGTCAGAAAAACGGAATATCAGTATATAGATATCGATATGACAATATCTATTTATAACATTGTGCATGTTAAATGGTAACACAATAAATGATTGTTTATAACACGAAGGGGTGCAAACAAAAAAAGACCCGGTCAAAGCCGGGTGCTGCGCGATTAAAAATTGATCATTGTATTCGGTACTTAGGTACGCCAGTGTAGATGCCGCTATTCCTGAATCGCTCGTGCGGCGGAGTCCCGCAGTTTTTCAATCAGCAGCCGATCCAGACGGGAGAGATGATACCCCGCGCGAAAAATGAGTACATCGCGATAGGTGTTTCCGGAGATATCAATGCGCTTTTGCACCAGATCAAAGCGATCCAGCACCTCCTGCGGAACGGGGGATGCCAGCGCATAGGCGGTTTCAATCCGGCTGATGAGCTCCAACTGGCTTGCCCGTTCGTAAACGGTGATTGTCTTCTTTGCCTCAATCGCCTGCGCGATCTCGCGTGCCTGATTGACGGGCAGGGAGGGGATGGAACCATCGCCATAAAGAATCTCCGTATACTCCACCAGATCGCGCTCGGCAATCTGCTCCCGCTTGGCGAGCGGATGGCGGCTGCTGACGATCGCGACACAGGCAAATTCCCAAACCGGCTCATATTGCAGCGAGCGCTCGGTCAGAGCGTTGAGATAGTTGGGTTCATAGATGGTTTGATAGCGGATCACGCCGATTTGATTGATGCCGTTGGCGACCTGCTTGATGGTGCGCATTGCGCCTGCCTCACGGTAATCGATGCTGTAGTCCGCATCCGGCCCCAGAGAGAGGATTACCTCTGTGAGCGCCTGTGAGACATAGCTGGCCCTCGGTGCGCAGAGGTCGAAGCGCGTCTTCTTATCATCGGTCGGGCGATAGAGTGCCTCCATCTCGGCAACCTGCGATAGAATACTACGCGCATAACCGAGGAATTCGCGCCCTTTTTCGGTTGGCACAACGCCCTTGGCGGTTCGGTCAAAGATGGCAATGCCGAGGTCATCCTCCAACTCGCGGATGGACTTACTCAGGTTCGGCTGATTCATATAGAGATTTTCCGCAGCCTTGCTGATGGAGCCGGTCTTCTCCACCTCGACGGCGTACTTCAGCTGCAACAGGTTATTCAAGCGGTCCTCCTTTCCGCGCGGCGGGAGCGTGTTGCGTCGGTTGTTTCATAGACTTTATCTCGCGCGCATTGCGCGTCCCGCCCTGGCAAAGGCGGATTCGTCGAGCGTATCTTCATGGAGTACAAGCCTGCCGTTGACATAGACGCGATCAATGCCGAATGCCTTGGACTGATCGGGCGTTGCGCGCCGGAGCTCTTCTTCATTGAATACCGTCAGGTCGGCGTAGTATCCTTCTTTGATGTAGCCGCGCTCGGGAATGGAGAAGCGATCCGCTACCGCGCCGGTCATCTTTCGAATGGCGTGCGGCATGGTGTCGCCCTTTCCCGTCAGGGCAAGGTGAAGAAACTTCGGGAAGCAGTCATAGATCGCCGGGTTTTGCACGCCGTTTTCTTCGACCCACGCGTCGGTCATATACAGCGCATTTTCATGCCGCGCCAGCTCGGAGATGATCTCAGGCGTGCTGTAGGGTCCCATGTTGACGCGCCCGGCGAAGCTGCTCTTTTCGCAGAGCATCAGGTAGGCGTCAAGGTCGTTCATGCCCTGTTCTTTTGCAATCTGGTGAACGGTCTTTCCTTCATATTCTTCATAGCCCGGCCCGATATAGGCGATTTGAATGTCGTTAAAGCCGAAGCCGAGCAGAACAATGGAGGCGTTGGCGAGCAGGCGGAAACGGAACTTATTGACGAACTTGCGCTTATCTTCTGTAGAGAGCGCCTGATACCAGGTTGGCATGATGACGCTGATGACGGAAACGCCGAGCTCTTCCGCATAGATATCAAACATCGCGTCCACGCCATTTTTGCGCATGCGCTCGATGATGGCAACCAACTCGTCCTTGCAGCGGAAGGAACTTTTGCCGACGAAGATCGCATGCGAGTATTGCAGCTTGACGGGAAGTCCCTGCGTAACCTCCTCCAGTTCATCCATCGCGCGCAGCAGATGCGGTCTACCGAGCAGCTCCGGATATGCCATGGATACGGCGGAGTTGGCGCGCGGGTGAACGGTCAACGGGCGATCATAGCGCGCGCAGAGCTCCGCAATTGCGCGGAGTTCCTCCTTTGGCGCGTAAAGACCGGGTTCATACATGAGACCAAGCGAAACGCCGCAGGCGCCTTGCTTAAGATTTTCTTCCAGCAGAGCAAGCATCTCGTCGCGCTCCGCCAGTGTCAACGGGCGGTTGCTGTAGCCCGTCACGCTCGCGCGGGCGGAGCAGTGCCCGCTAAGGGAGGCGATATTCAGCGGCGTGTTGCCGTCTATGGCGGAGAAGAGCGAATCCACATCGGGGTAGATGCCCGTCAGATCGTTCATATGGAACAGTCCTGCGCCGATTTTATTGATATACGGGCTATCGGGCGAAAATCCGGTCATGGAGAGCCCGCAGTTACCCGTGATGAACGAGGTGATACCCTGCCGCACAAACGGCTCGAAATACGGTTTCGGATTTGTCTTGGCGGCGTACCAGTCGTTGTGGGAATGCGC
>JAEWYV010000291.1 GCA_023458615.1 Bacillota bacterium | reverse complement strand
CAGCCAAAGATAAACAAGCGCGCGGTGCTCGTGCTCTGCGCGGATAACGGGGTTACGGCGCAGGGCGTCGCCTCCACGCCGCCGGAGATTACGGCGGTGATGGCGGGATTTATCGCCAACAAGCGTTCCTCCGTCTGCATCATGGCAAAACAGGCAAATGCGGATAGCATTGCCATCGACCTTGGTATGTTTCGCCGCGTGGATGAGGCGGCGCTGATCGACCGGCACATTGCCGACGGCACAGCGGATATGACAACGGGCCCCGCGATGACGAGAGCGCAGGCGATGCAGGCAATCGAGACCGGAATCGAGCTCGTCAAATCCTGCAAGGCGCAGGGCTACGAGATTCTCGCAACGGGCGAGATGGGCATTGGCAACACAACCACCAGCAGCGCAATCTCCGCCGTCCTGCTCGGCAAAACGCCGCTGGAGATGACGGGCGTTGGCGCGGGGCTGGACGAGGCGGGGTTGCGGCGGAAAATTTCCGCCGTGGAACGCGCCATCGCGGTTAACCAACCCGATGCAAACGATCCCATGGATGTACTCGCCAAGCTTGGCGGGTTTGACATTGCGGGCATGGTTGGCGTCTTCCTTGGCGGCGCGATCTATCGTGTACCGATCATTGTGGACGGGTTTATCAGCGCGACATCGGCGCTGGTCGCAAGCCGCATCTGGCCGGAAGCGCGCGCGAGTATGCTCTTTAGCCACCTTTCTGCGGAACCTGCAAGCCGAGCGGTGCTCGGCGCCCTCCAAGCGGAGCCGATGATCTCTGCCGGAATGCGTCTTGGCGAGGGAACGGGTGCGGTTGCGCTACTGCCGCTTCTAGATCAGGCGCTCGCAGTTTACTATAATCTCATGACGTTTGCCGATATCGGCATGTAAAGGGAAAACGACGATGCGCATACTGCTCACCGGCGGCTCCGGCTGCGGAAAAAGCACATATGCAGAACGCCTGGCGCGGAGCTTGCCCGCGCCGCGTTACTATATCGCGACCATGCGCCCCTATGACGAGGAGTGCCTAATAAAGATTGACCGCCACCGCCAGCAGCGCGAGGACGGGGGATTTATCACGATTGAGCGGCAGACGGACGTTGGCGGAATCGTGTTTCCCGCGCGGGGTACGGCGCTGCTAGAGTGTATGTGCAACCTGCTTGCCAACGAAATGTTTGACGAAAGCGGCAATGAGCGGGATGTTTATGATAAGATACTCGCGGATGTTGACGCGCTCGCCCAATCCTGCGACACGCTGATTGTCGTCACCAACGAGGTTGGCGGCGGCGCGGAGCGGCACGAAGCGGGTACCCTGCGATATATTGAGGTGCTTGGACGGCTCAATTGCGCACTTGCGGCTTCATCCGATCTGGTGGCGGAACTCGTCTGCGGGATTCCGCTGGTCGTAAAGGGGAAATTACCAATATGAAACAACTGCTTCAGGACGTGCTGCACTCCATCGCGACGGCGTTTACGATGTTTTCGCGCGTGCCAATGCCGCGCGTAGAATGGAAGCCGGAGCATATGCGCTATACGCTCGCGAGCTTTCCGCTGGTCGGCGTGGCGCTTGGGCTGGTGCTTGCCGTCTGGTGGCTGATTTGCCGCTGGCTCGCGTTCGACAGCATTCTCTTTGGGGCGGGGGTTGCGCTGCTGCCCGTGCTCTTCACAGGCGGCATTCATCTGGATGGCTTTTGCGACACGGTGGATGCGTTGAGTAGCCACGCGGAGCCGGAGAAGAAGCGCGCAATTCTGAAGGACCCGCATGCCGGCGCGTTCGCCGTCATCGGCGTGTGCTCCTATCTTATCGCTTATTTTGCGCTCGGCACACAGTTGCAGGGCGATCATATCTCCACCGTGATACTGTTTTGCATCCCCGTGATGAGCCGCGCGGTCGCGGGATATGTCTCCGTTTCGGCGCAGTCCTCCGGTACGGGGCTGCTCTCCGGCATGGTGGACGCCGCCGTGCAGACAAAAACAAAGAATGCACTGACGGTCTGGTTTGTGTTGTTTGCGCTGGTCATGCTCGCCGTATCGCCGTTTGCAGGCCTGTTTGTAGTATTGGGCGCGGCACTTTGCGGCTGGCTCGTTCGGCGCATGGCAAACAAAGAGTTTGGCGGCATGAGCGGGGATCTCGCGGGATTTCTCGTGCAGGTGAGCGAGCTTGTGATGCTGCTGATCTTGATCTTGTTACAGAGGGTGATTTGGATATGGTTCTGGTAATTGGCGGCGCGGGCAGCGGAAAGCTGGACTATGTGAAATCTTTGGGATATTCCGAAGAAGACATTGCAGATGGCTTGATCGATGATCGCAGCGTGGTGTATCATCTACAGAACATCGTGTTTGGCGACCCCGACCATGCGCCGGAGCTGTTTGACCAACTGCTGACAAAGCAGGTCGTGGTTTGCGACGAGGTCGGCAGCGGCGTGATTCCGTTTCTCGCACGGGAGCGACAGGCACGAGAAGCAACCGGAAGGCTTTGCATCCGCCTAGCCGAGCGCGCAGAACGCGTGGTGCGGCTGGTTTGCGGCATTCCGACGGTGATCAAGGAGTAAGAAACGCTATGTTGTCCATCGTATTGCTGCGGCACGGAAAAACGGAAGGGAACCTTCTCGGCCGATATAACGGCAGAACCGACGAGCCGCTCTGCGCGGAGGGAATTGACGGGGCGGAGAAAGCACGTCATTTTCCGGAGATTTCGCTGGTTTACGCAAGTCCGCTTCAGCGCACGCAGCAGACCGCGAAGATCTGCTTTCCCAACGCGGAGATCATCACGATTCCAGATCTGCGAGAGATGGACTTTGGCGATTTTGAAGGGCGTACCGCCGACGAGATGGAGCACGACGCCGACTATCGCGCGTGGGTCGCAGGTGGGTGCGTGGATGTTTGCCCAAACGGCGAGGGCATTCCCGGCTTTGCCAAGCGCGCGGCAACGGCGTTTGCGGGCTGTGTGCAGGACGCGATTGCGCGCGGGGAGCAGCGAATCGGTTTTGCGGTGCATGGCGGCGTCATTATGGCGGTCATGAACGCGTTTTCCGGCTCCGACGCGGCATACCATACGTGGTATGTGCTCAACTGCGGCGGGTATGAGGTGACGCTGGACGAAACCCTTTGGCCGCAGAAGCAGCAGTTTGCCTCCTACCGGCTCTTTGGCGAGCAGGGGGAGAGCAGCGACATCGTCGGAAGAGAGCTGGACGCGTGAAGACGCTGTTCAATCTCTCCACGAGCGTCTATGACCTCGACCGGTTCGCCTCGCGGGAGGAGCTTCTCTCGCTGATCGACGAGCTGGGCTTCGACGGCGTGGAGCTTTTGGCGTGTGACGACGATCCACGCAGGATTGTGCCCGTCGAGCGTGTCACAGGCCAGCATATGCTCTATTTCCCCTATTGGGTGGATTTTTATCGCGGGGATGAGCAGGCGCTGGTTCGCGAGTTTGGCTCGCTGGAAGAATGCGAGCGGGTATATGGCGGCACGGACAAGCGCGCGTTGATCGAGCGCTTTCGTGCCGATTTTCGTTTAGCCGAGCGGTACGGCGCGGAATACGTCGTGTTTCATGTGTCCGATTCTGGCATTGCGGAGGCGATGAGCGGGCGTTATCACCATACGAGTGCGGAGGTGATCGACGCCACCTGCGATCTGCTGGGCGAGGTTCTCTCCGGCATGTCCTATCGTCCGCTGCTTTTGCTCGAAAACCTTTGGCAGCCGGGGCTGACCTTCACTGAGCCGGAGATGACGCGGCGGCTGTTGGAAGGCGTGCCGTATGAATCCGTCGGCATCATGCTGGATACGGGGCATCTCTTTCACACCCACGAGGACATCCGCACACAGGAGGAAGGGCTCGACTATATCCACCAGATGCTGGATCGCCATGGTGCGCTGGCGGAACGCGTCCGCGGGGTACATCTGCATCAGTCCATCACGGGGGAAGTAGTCAAGCGATATCGCGAACATCCGCCAACGCTCGCCGCGACCTATCAGGAACGCGCCTGGCAGATGTTTGAGTATGCGTTTGAGATCGACCTGCATCGCCCGTTTACCTGCAAAGGTGTGCGCGAATTGATAGAGAGAATCGCGCCGGACTACCTCACCTACGAGTTCATCACGGACAGCACCGCGCAGCATAGAGAGTTTTTATTGGAGCAAAAGACGGTGCTAGAAAAATAGAATCGCGAGAAAAAGAAGCTGCATGATCGTGCAGCTTCTAACAGTTTTGTGAACTTAAAGAATCAGAAGTAATAGCACAGCAACAAGAGAAAGCAACAGCAGCATACTCAAGCAGCCGCCCTTCGCACCGCCGGGCTTCTTCCCGCCGCCGTTGTTGCGCTCAAATGCCTGCATATAGTGGGCGTAGCCGCTCGGCCCCTTACCGAAATAACCGAAGTCGTCTGGCATGGCGGCAACCCTCCTATAGTTCGATGTTTGCGTTATTACGCATAAGGCGATTTTTTGTAGCGTTCATTCAAACCGGACTTTTCTGTTTCAATCGCAAACTCCCTGTGACGTTTGCCGCTGGGTGCCGCTCTATGACTGCCTTCATGATATAATAC
>JAEWYV010000290.1 GCA_023458615.1 Bacillota bacterium | reverse complement strand
GCCATAGACGCAGAACAGATAGGCAATTGCGCCGGGGTTGAGATGGCTTGCAGCCTCTGCCCCTTTGACCAAATCCAGCGAAAGCAGCGTGTTGTATTGATCCTGCGTCACCGTCTGTCCCGCCGCCACAATGGTTGCGCCGCGCGCAATGTATTCCGGCTCGACGGCAGCAGCCGCTTTCTCCTGCGCGCGTGTGGTCTCAATCGAGTTAACTACGTTGGTCGGCATCAGATATGCGTCATATACCATTTCGCCCAGCGCCTTAAGCCAAACGGAAAGGGTGGTCACCTTCAGATCCCGGTTGATCGTAGCGAGAACCTTTGCCTGATTATCTTCGGATACGCCAGCGCGCAGTTGCTCTGTCAGCGTCGGCATCACAAGCTCCTGTAGCTGCTTCATCTCCGCGTCGCTCGCGTCCAGGATCGCATATCCCAAAGAGGTATCCGTAATATTGATCGGAAGTTTGACAAGCATGGCAAGCAGATCGGTTGTTGAAATGACCTCCTGCCAGGTGCGCGTATCATTATTATCCTTGTCTGCGTCGCCGGTTATTGTCCAAGATGCCGCGCGGATATCCTTTGCCGCATTTCGAAAACTCGTTACAGCGGAAAAGAAGCTCTGCGCGTTAGAGATTAGCGTGTCCGCAAGTTTGGTATCGACGGCGTAAACATCCTTTACGCTGTTTCGCGCCGCCTGACGCAGCGCCTCGGTATTCACGGTGTCCTCCACCATGCGCGGGGCGGTAATCGCCTCCTTTGCCGGCGCACCAACGGAAACCTCAAACCGTTTGGGTGTAAGCGATGTTATGGTAACAAGGCATGCCAAAGCAAAGCAGACAAGCAAAACAAACATGCCATATATGCGTGTCTTTGGTTTTGCGGACGGTTTTTTCTGCTTGGATTGCGTTTTTCTTCGCGATTCAGACACGATCATTCTCGTCCTCGTTCATTTTAGTTTATCCGCGATCATCCGCGGTGCATTGATTAGTTTGCTTTTCTCGGCTTTTCAAATTTCTCATAAGCGCAGATGATGCGCTGCACCAACTCGTGGCGCACAACATCCTTATGCGTCAGGTGAATGATCTTAATGCCCTCAACCCCGTCCAGCACCTTGATAGCCTGCACCAATCCGCTTGCTTTTTCACGCGGCAGGTCGATCTGCGTGATATCGCCAGTCACCACCACGCGGGAGCCTTCGCCGATGCGCGTTAAAAACATCTTCATCTGCTCCGTAGAGCAGTTCTGCGCTTCGTCCAGAATGATATAGGCGTTGCTGAGCGTTCTGCCGCGCATGTATGCCAACGGGGCAACCTCGATTGCGCCGCGTTCATAGAGCGCTTTATAGCTCTCCAGTCCCAAAAATTCCTGTAATGCATCGTAGAGCGGGCGAAGGTATGGGTCTACTTTGCTCTGTAGATCGCCGGGTAAAAAGCCGAGTTTCTCGCCCGCCTCTACCGCTGGTCGGGTCAGAATAATTCGTTCGACCTCTTTGTTCTTAAATGACTGTACCGCCATAGCGACGGCAAGATAGGTTTTGCCTGTTCCGGCGGGGCCTATGCCGAAGACAAGCTCAAATTCCTTCAGTGCGGAGACATAGCGCTTTTGTCCGAGGGTTTTACATTTGATCTGACGCCCTTTATTGGTGATCGCAATGACATCCCCCATGATCTTCTCGATCATGTCCGCATTGCCCTCTTTTGCGAGGTCTACCGCATAACGGATCCGGCTGCGGTTGATCTTCTCCCCGCGTCGCTGCATCTCCAGCATCTTTTCGATCACGATGCGCGCGATATTTGCGCCATCCTGCTCGCCGGTGATGCGAATGCCATGTTCCTCGGCGGTGATATGCGCGCCGGTTTCATCCTCTAAAACGCCGATATTTTCGTCAAAAACGCCAAAAAGTCCGAGCAGTTCATCCACGTTTTCCAGTGGAATTGAAAGCATAACCCGCTCTGTATCCTGTGTCAAGCAGCGCTCTCCTTTGTTGATGAAATGTTTGCAAAATAGAATCTGCCAGGCGCGAAAAGCAGCCGCAGAAAAGATGTGCAGAGCAATTCGCTTACTCGCGATTATAACACATGCACATATAAATTGCCACGGCTGACCCTTTTGCAAGGATATTTTACGAAAAAACCCGCCTGTCGACGGCGGGTTCTGTAGATCAGGATTCTGTTTCTTCGGGAGTTGTTTCAGCCGGTTTTTCCTTTGGATATTTATCGCTCCATCGATCCATCAGGAATGATCCAGCAAAGCCTGCTGCGGCGGCAACCACACAGAGTATCGCTTCTCCAACGCCCGAAAACGAAAGCGGAATGATGGGAATGGTGGACGCGATGACAAACCCAATCACGCAGAAGAATGCGATACCATAGTGCTTTTCAAACAGGTGATTGACAAGCCGTGCAAGCAGCACCACTGTTGAGATGATGCCGATTGCAAACGGGAACAGCACATTGATATCCAGCGCTGCAATGCCAGCCGACATCGGTTGATACAGCCCAAGAAACAGCAAAATGGAGGATGAACTCATGCCCGGCACAATCAAGCTGATGCCCCAGAGTACGCCGCAGAAGATATACCAGCCAAAAGACGGTGCCACCGTCGATTGATGTCCTGTTTTTAATAGGTAGAAGAACGTGAGCAATGCGACCGTACTGATTGCCAGCGCAATCCACATCCCCTTTGTTCTGCCTTCTTTTGAACCTTCGCGGAAAAGAGATGGAAATGTACCGATGATGAGCCCGACAAAGAGGCTGATGATGATCGCCGCATTGAGCTCCAGCAATTTTGCAATGACGCCCGCAAGCCCTAAAAAGCCGGCTGCCCACCCGATAAAAACCGGGATGAACATACGCCAGTAAAGCTTCAAATTTTGAAAGGGTTTTGCCAACACCGCCATCATCGGTTGATAGATGCCAAACGCAACGCCAAGCACGCCGCCGGAAATGCCCGGCAAAATGGCTCCCGCGCCGATGATTGCGCCCTGAATGACGCGTACGATGAACTTTTTTACTGCAGGCAACCCTTGAAGTCTTTCTTGTTCCATTTTTTCTATCATCTTTCCAGAATTTATCTGCGCACAGGAATCGTTTGGCAAATTGCGTTTTCGATCTCCCATGCGATGCTCGTCTGATTGCAGCCACACAAGATATAGCAGTCGCAAATTAGTATACATCGATTTTGGTCACAAGATCAACCCGTTCCCCATTCAATTCACGAAATATCATCTGTTTCTCATATTTCGCATGAGATTTGCTCACTCTTGCGCGTATATAAATGCATATGATATAATGCCTTGATTTAGAGAATGGGGAGATTTGGATTTGTTTACTGCTAACGGATATTATTCACAGCTCCACGGAAACTATCTATTCTACGAAGTCGGCAAGCGTGCAGCCGCTTTTGCAAAAGCACACCCGGAAGCAAAGATCATCCGCATGGGCATTGGCGATGTTACGCGCCCGCTCGTACCCGCTGTTGTTGACGCCATGCACAAAGCGGTCGATGATATGTCCCGCGCGGAAACCTTCCACGGCTATGGCCCGGATTTTGGCTATGAGTTCCTTCGCGAGGCGATTCTGCGGCGGGATTATACCGCGCGCGGCGTCTCGCTCGATATTGACGAAATCTTTGTCTCCGACGGAGCAAAGTGCGACGTTGGCAACATTCAGGAGATCTTCTCGCAGGATTGCGTTGTTGCGGTCACCGACCCGGTCTACCCCGTCTATGTGGACACCAATGTCATGAGCGGACGCGGCGGCAACTTTGACGAAGGCAAAGGCGGCTATGAGAAGATCGTCTATATGCCCGGTTCGGAATCAAACGGCTTTGTTGCCGAGCTCCCGAAAGAGCGTGTTGACGTTATGTATCTCTGCTTCCCAAATAATCCAACTGGTGTAACGCTCACCAAAGAGCAACTCAAAGTTTATGTAGACTATGCCCGCGCCAACAAGACGCTGATTCTCTACGATTCCGCCTACGAATCTTATATTTCGCAAGCAACTATACCGCATAGCATCTATGAGGTGGAAGGCGCAAAGGAATGTGCCATCGAATTCCGCTCTATGTCCAAAACTGCCGGCTTCACCGGAACACGCTGCGCCTACACCGTGGTGCCCAAAGCGCTTGTCTATCAGGATAGCCTCGGCAACGAGGTGCACCTGCGCGATCTCTGGGCGCGACGCGTCTCCACGAAGTTCAACGGCGTTTCCTATATCACCCAACGCGGCGCAGAGGCCGCCTATAGTCCGGAAGGCAATGCACAGATTATGGGTGTTGTTGCAGACTATATGGAGAATGCCCGCATCATCCGTGAAGGTCTGCAAAAAGCCGGCTATACCGTATTTGGCGGCATCAACGCGCCGTATATCTGGCTGAAGGTTCCGCACGGCGACAGTTGGAAATTCTACGATGAACTGTTGAGCCAGTATCACATCATTGGTACTCCCGGCGAGGGATTTGGCGCTTCCGGCGAGGGATATTTCCGCATGACGGCATTTGCCACGCGCGAGAATACCATCACCGCCATGGAGCGCATTCAAAAAGGAACACTATGACAAGAATCATCGCGATCGAGGGCATTGACGGAACTGGCAAAACCGTGCAGCTTCAGCAACTCTATGAGCGGCTGACAGGGCGCGGACTTGTTGTACGCACGCTTTCGTTTCCGATGTATGAAACCTTCTTTGGTGCGGAGTGCGGAAGGCTACTCTCCGGTAGCGGCGGCGTTCGCGCCAACGAGGTGGATCAACGGAGTATGGCGCTTTGGTATGCGCTGGATCGCTTTGAAGCATTTCGGGAGCTTGACTATTCCGATGCCGATGTTCTGCTGATCAACCGCTATATCCTGAGTAACGCCGTCTATCAGTCGGTTCGAGATCGCGACCTTGGCAAGCCTGATCTATTGGATTTTGTGCTAGAGTTGGAATATGAACACTTCAAAATCCCCAAGGCGGACGTTCATATCGTTCTGGATGTAAACCCGGAAACCGCCTCTGAAAACGTCGGGAAAAAGGGCTTTCGGGACTATGTTGGCGACCAGCCGGATATCTATGAAGCCCTGCCTGATATTCAAAAGCGCGCGCGGCTCAAATACATTGATTACGCGAAGAGGATGCCAAACATCCGCATCATCCCCTGCATGGAACAAAATCGTCTCAAGAGCATTGAAGCCATCGGTCAATTGATCGATGCACAGCTCCTGGAGTTTTTCGCGTAACATAGGTCGTTTATTTCGTTCAATAGTATCCCCCACCATCTCTCAAATTAGGCGCGGATACTGGAGATATTCTAAAAGTATTCAATTAGGAGGTAAACAACAAATGCGTAAAATTGGTATTTTGACGGGCGGCGGAGACTGCCCCGGCCTCAACGCGGTTATCCGCGGCGTCGTCGAAGAATGTGCGGCGGCGGGCATCGAAGTGTATGGTTTTTCTGCCGGCTGGCGCGGTGCACTGACCGGAGAAGGTCGTTGGCTCACCCTGAAGGATGTGGAAGGCCTTCAGACCAAGGGTGGCACGATCCTCGAGAGTAGCCGTACCAACGTCATGAAGGAAGAGAACGGCCCGGAGCGCGTCCGCAAAACCCTTGAGAGCCTCGGCCTTGAGGGCATGGTCGCCATTGGCGGCGACGACACCCTTGGCGTTGCCAACAAGCTCACCAAGATGGGCATGAAGATGATCGGCGTTCCGAAGACCATCGACAACGATCTCTCTTGCACCGACTACACCTTTGGCTTTGACACCGCGAGCAACATCGCGATGGATTGCATCGACCGTCTGCACACCACCGCCGCATCGCACGCGCGCTGCTTCGTTGTAGAGTGCATGGGCCGTCACACCGGCTGGATTGCCGTTCAGGCAGGTCTTGCTGCGGATGCAAACCTGATTCTTATCCCCGAGTTCCCGAAGACCTTCGACGAGATCATGCAGGTGATCCGTGCGCGCTACATCAAAGGTCAACGCCACACCATCATCGCAGTTGCGGAAGGCTTTGAGCTCAAGGGCGAAACGCAGGACAACGTCGGTCTCGACGCGTTTGGCAACAAGCTGCTGCTCGAAAAAGAGATCGCAAAGACGCTGGCAGATCGCATTGAGAAGGCCATGCGCACGGATGCTTCGCTTGATGAGAAGCGCAAGTATTTCGAATGCCGCTCGGTCGTGCTGGGCCACATCCAGCGTGGTGGTTCCCCCTCCTGCTTCGACCGCGTACTTGGCACGCGTCTTGGCTTCAAAGCCGGCGAGCTGGTCGTTACCGAACAATACGGCAACATGGTTGCGCTGCAGGGCACGAGCATTGTCACCGCGGACCTCGACAAGGCCGTCACCGAGCGCAAAGAGGTTGATTGGGACTTCTACAAGTCCGTTTCCATCCTCTTCAAATAAAAACATTTATGCAACGAACAAGCGGACGGGTTTTCCCGTCCGCTTTACTATTACTCCATTGAAGAAGGTTTATTCAATTTTCATCGTGCTCCAAAACGCGTTTGAATTGCGTTTCGTATAGTTCCCGATATGTCCCGTTTTGTTCCAGAAGCTGCTCGTGCGTGCCCTGTTCGGCAATCACGCCATCCTTCACCACTAGAATTTGATTCGCGGCAAGGATGGTAGACAGGCGGTGCGCGATGACAATGCTGGTTCGCCCGTGCATCACCGCATCCATCGCGGTTTGAATAGCATACTCCGAGATGGAATCCAGCGAACTGGTCGCCTCGTCTAAAACAAGTATCTTCGGGTTCTTCAGCACCACGCGCGCCAGGGAGATACGCTGCTTCTCTCCTCCGCTGAGTTTCAAACCTCGATTACCGACCATGGCATCATATCCAAGTTCCTGTGAGACGATAAAATCATGTATATTTGCCAGCTTGCAGGCTCGTTCCAGTTCTTCTTGCGTTGCGTCCGGTTTGGAATAGAGCAGATTCTCGCGAATCGTACCATTAAATAGATATGCATCCTGCGTGACAACGCCGATGCCCTCGCGTAAATAGGTCAGATCAAACTCCCGCACATCGACGCCCGAGATCAGCACTCTTCCGTCTTTGACATCGTACAGCCGCAGCAGGAGATTGACGAGCGTGGACTTGCCGGAGCCGGATGGGCCAACGATTGCATAGATTTCTCCGGCAGGAATATGAAAACTTGCATCCCTAATGACCGGTTCTTTTCCTTCATACGCAAACGAAACATGATCAAACGTAATGTCCGGCGCATCCAGCGACGGTTTTTTAGGCTCTTTTGGATTTTGAATGGTGACTTCCTTGTCGTAATAGTCAAAGATGCGGGTAAAGAGCGCAAGCGAACGTGTAAAATCGACCCCCAGATTGAGCAGCGATGTGACGGGGCCATAAAGACGGTTGACGAGCGCAATCATCGCCGTAATGGTGCCGATGGTCAGCGTCGCATCCCGCTGGGAAATGATAAATAATCCACCCGTGAAATAGATCAGAAGAGGCCCCATTTGTGAGAGCGTACCGATGATCATGACAAACCATTTGCCGCTGCGCTGCTCTTTGAGCGTGAGTTTGGTCACGCGCTCATTGACATCCACAAAACGCTGATACTCTGATTTTTCCCGCGTAAAAAGCTTCATCAGCATAGAGCCGGAAACGCTCAGCGTCTCCGTGATGAGCTGGTTCATATTATCTCGTTCGGCTTGTACGTCGGTCAAGAGTTTCCAGCGCGTTCTACCAACGCTGCGCGCTGGTATGATGGTCAACGGAATAATCGCAATGCCAATCAACGCCATCTTCCAGTTAAGTGAGAATAGCGCAATCAGCGTTGCAATCATGGTCGCAACATTTGCAACCGACGTCGTCAACGTGTTGGTGATGACACTTCCAACGCCGCTGATATCGCTCTCCATGCGGGTTAAGATATCGCCCTGTTTCTCCGTCGTATAAAACGAATGCGGAAGTTGCTGTAGATGCGCATACATTTGGTTTTTCATATCGAAGATGATGCGCTGGGAGATCCAGGAGTTGATATAACTCTGCAAAACGCCGATGGCCTGCGAACCAACCAACGTCAATAACGCCAATAACAGCAATTTGATAAGCAGCGATAGGTCTTTGCCGACCAGCGCCTCGTCTACAATCCGCCCGGTAATGAGCGACGGGAACAGACCGACGACTGCGC
>JAEWYV010000289.1 GCA_023458615.1 Bacillota bacterium | reverse complement strand
GAGATTCGCGTTGCGATTGATCAAATGTATATTGACCCAAATAAGCCCATGATCGCGCTGACCTTTGACGACGGCCCGATGCCTGGTGTCACCGATAAGATACTTGACATTTTGGAGCAGTATCATGCTCGGGCCACCTTCTTCGTCTGTGGTTGGCGCTTCAAACAGGATTGTATGAAGGATATTGCGCGGCGAATGGTGACACTTGGCTGCGAAATCGGCAACCACACATTTGAGCACGCGGATCTTTCCAAACAAAATATTGTAGAAAAACGATACTCGATTGAAGCGACAAACAAGGTTGTGTTTGATGCGACAGGCTATGTGATGCACTCCCTGCGTCCGCCGGGCGGACATAACGAATGGGATGTCAACCGCATCGCAAGAAGCGACGATATGGCGGTTGTGCTCTGGTCACAGAGCGGCAATGTGCATGAGTTTGATCCGGAAAAAGTGGCCCAAAACGTACTAAAGCAGGCCGTCAACGGACGTGAACTAGAGGACGGCGATATCGTTTTGCTGCACGATACCAAGCCGCATATGGTGGACGCGGTGAAGATTTTAGTCCCCAAACTGCTGGACGAGGGATATCAGCTTGTCACCGTCTGGGAACTGCTCAACAGCTCGAAGGACGGGTTTACGCCGGGGGTGACCTACCGCCATCGGTGAGATAGAGAATTTCAAACGCTAAGAAACAGTAACATGGTGAACAAGTTTCACTAATTCGTGATCTAAAAAACGCCTGAAATATGGCGTTTTTGCTTTTATATGGATTTGAAGATCAAATGAATTGACGAGTTGTTCAACATGTTATATAATCCACTCAACTATCAGAGAGGCTGAGGGAATGAAGATCGACCTGCACACGACGGGCGTACCGGCCTATGTAGAAATCTATAATTCGCTGTATGCCGATATTACAGGCGGCGTCTATCCGGCGGGCGAGTGTATGCCCGGCGAGATTGCGCTCGCGCAAAAATATCAGGTCAGCCGCAATACCCTCCGTCAGGCGATGGCGATCCTCTGCGAGGATGGGTTGCTCATTCGCTCGCGTGGAAAGGGTACGCTTGTTGCGCAGCAGCAGGAGCCGAAAAACGACGGCTCGCAAAACCCGCTCACATCTTTTGCTACGGTTACGATTGATAACACCGATATTCGCTATAACTTCACCCCGCCGACGGATATTGCACAGGCCAAGCTCGCGCTTGGCAAGAGCGACATTCTTCTGGCGAGCTATCTTGTGTATTACAGTGGCGATATTGTGATTGGCTATTCGTTTGTACAGGTGCCGGTGAATTTGCTTTCGCGTCTGGAGGTAGAGGTCTCCTCGCCGGATGCAATGCACAGATTCTTAAACGAAGCGCTCTATCAGGCGGCGAGCCATCAGGATGTTTCCATGAAGCTCATCTTCGTCAACGACACGGAGACAGAGTATCTTAAGATAGAGGAAGGAACACCGATCCATCTACTGGAGTGCATCCTCTATAGCGCGGATCAAACCCCGCTTGCGCGGTGCAAGCACTATATGCGTCCGGAGTATTATAGAATTCAATATACGGTGCGCTGAGCACGGTTAGACTTAGCCTGAAGCATAAGCAGGAGTAATATAGATACTACTGAAACGGAACCACGATAGATTAGAAAGCGGGGATAACGACAATGAAACCACTCGTCATCATGTCCGACTTCGGGCTCGCCGACGGCGCGGTCAGCGCCATGTACGGGGTTGCATACTCCGTGTGCGAGCAGCTCAATATCAGCAGCCTCACGCATGAAATTCCGCAATACAACGCATGGGAGGCAAGCTACCGGCTCATCCAGACCGTTGGTTACTGGCCGAAGGGAACGGTGTTCGTCTCCGTGGTTGATCCGGGCGTTGGATCCACGCGCCGCAGCATCGCCGTGGAAACCGCCGCGGGGCAATACATCATCACGCCGGACAACGGCACACTCACGCATGTGAAACACATCAGCGGCATTGTCGCCGCACGCGAGATTGACGAGAGCATCAACCGTTTGCCCGGCTCCGGAGAGAGCTATACCTTCCACGGACGGGACATCTACGCCTATACCGGCGCGCGTCTCGCCGCAGGGGTCATCGACTTTGCCGGCGTCGGGCCGGAGGTAGACCCGGAGAGCGTTGTGGAACTGCCGATTGCGGTAGCAACGCTGGAGGATAACACCATCCACGGGGATATCGACGTGCTGGATGTCCGCTTTGGCAGCCTATGGACGAGCATCCCGCGCGAATTGTTTTTGCGGCTTGGCGTCAAGCATGGGGATCGCATTGAGATCATGATCGAGAACGGCGCGCGGCTGGTCTATCGCAACTCGCTTATCTATGCCCGCTCGTTTGCGGATGCGTTTGTGGGCGAGCCGCTGGTCTACGTCAATAGCCTTGACCGGATGGCGGTTGCGATCAATCAGGGCGATTTCTCCCGCGCCTATAACATTGGCACCGGCGCGCCCTGGACGATTCAGATGCGCAAATCCCGCCTGAAGGAGCCAAGCTATGGAGAATAGCCGAAAACCGGTCGTAGAATTTTCCGATTTTTCCTTTCAATATTTTTCGCAGGCGGAACCAACCCTGCATGAGATCAACCTGACGATCTACGAGGGGGAAAAGGTGCTCATCGTTGGGCCTTCCGGCAGCGGAAAGAGCACATTGGGCAACTGCATCAATGGGCTCATTCCGTTTTCCTATCCCGGCGAGATCAAAGGCAGCCTCAAGGTCTGCGGCATCGAGACCAAGAAATCCAGCATTTTTGCGCTGAGTCAGCATATCGGAACCGTGTTGCAGGACCCGGACGGACAGTTTATCGGCCTCTCAGTTGGCGAGGATATCGCCTTTGCGCTGGAGAATGAATGTGTTCAGCAGGCGAAGATGAAGGAGATTGTCCGCTCCACCGCCGCATTGGTAGATATGGACGGGCTATTGAATGCCTCACCCTTTGAGCTCTCCGGCGGGCAGAAACAACGTGTGTCCTTTGCGGGCGTGATGGTGCACGAGGTGGAGGCGCTGCTCTTTGACGAGCCGCTGGCAAACCTCGACCCCGCCACGGGTAAAACCGCGATCGACCTCATCGACCGCATCTCGGAAGATTATCACAAGACCGTCGTCATAATTGAACACCGGCTGGAGGACGTGCTCTACCGCCGCGTGGATCGTGTGATCGTCATGTCGGAAGGGCGTATTGTTGCGGATCTATCGCCGGACGCGCTCATGGCGGCAGATATCTTGGTCAACCTCGGCATTCGTGAACCGTTGTATGTCACCGCGCTGAAATATGCCGGTGTACCCGTGACGGAGCAGCTCCGCGCGGGACGTATCGACACGTTGGATGTGGACGCGGTCAAGGACGCCATTGCCGCATGGGACGCGGCGCAGCCGGAGCGCACGCCGAAACCGCGCGGGGAGGATATCCTCTCGGCGCACAATTTGAGCTACCGCTATGTGGAACAACGCCCGATTTTGAAGAACCTGAATTTTTCCATCGAGGCAGGCGAAATGGTCAGCCTCGTTGGCACCAACGGCGCGGGCAAGAGCACGCTCGCCAAGGTGATCACCGGCATCTGCAAGGACCCAGAGGGCAGTCTGTTGTTTCGCGGCGGTGTGATGGATCACTGGACGATTCACGAGCGCAGCGGCAAGATCGGCTACGTGATGCAGAATCCCAACCAGATGATCTGCAAGTCGATGATCTATGATGAAGTCGCGCTGGGGCTTCGCTTGCGCGGCTTGAATGAAGACGAGATCAAGCCAAAGGTAGAGCATGCGCTCAAAATCTGCGGCCTTTCCCCGTTTCGAAAGTGGCCGATCTCCGCTCTCTCGTTCGGGCAAAAAAAGCGTGTGACCATTGCGAGCGTACTTGTGCTGGAGCCGGAGCTGATCATTCTTGACGAGCCAACTGCGGGGCAGGACTACCGGCACTATACCGAGATCATGGAGTTTTTACGCTCGCTCAATGAGAACGGGACGACGATTCTACTCATCACGCACGATATGCACCTGATGCTGGAATATACGCCGCAGGCCATCGTGCTGCACGGCGGGGAAATCCTGCTAGACGGTACGGCAGTACAGGCGCTCACAAACGAGGAGATTGCCTCGCGCGCGAGCCTAAAGGTAACCTCCCTCTACGAACTGGCATCCCGCGCGGGGTTGGCGGACGGGGAAGCGTTTGTGCAACACTTTATCGACTACGAGAGGAGCACGGCGCGATGAAAGCAAAACTCTTTGACTATGTCGAGCGGCACAATGTCGTCTATGATCTCTCCGGTGTAACAAAGCTCTTCTGCTTTCTGCTCCT
>JAEWYV010000288.1 GCA_023458615.1 Bacillota bacterium | reverse complement strand
CCTCCACATGTTCCTGCAAACTCGCTGTCATCTGGCGAAATGCGTCGGCAAGTACGCCGACCTCGTCCCGCGATTCCACGGAGATGAAGTCGATGTCAAATTCACCTTTGCCGACTTGGCCCGCCTGACGCGCAAGCTTGGTCAGCGGCTTTGTGATCGTGCTCGTTAACAGCAGCAGAACAATGGTGTTGCCTGTGATGGCAACCAGCAGGATCACGGTCCCAAAGGTCTGCATATAGCCAAGCGATATGCGAAGGGTATTGTAACTTTCCGCGTTGGTCTTAAACCGCGCGTTGTTCAGCTCATTGATGTAGGTATCCAGATAGCTGTAGAGCTTGCTTGCCTCTTCATAAATGGAGCGATACTGTTCGACATCGCGACCGCGCTTTGCGGCAACTGCCGATGCGGCGAGCTTCAGATAGGCTTCGGAAATATTTCGGATGTTCTTCTCTGTCAGCTTTAATTCATTGCCTGTGGCCTGATTGTTGAGCGCCTCAATCTGGACGCTGTAGGTCTGCTCACTGACATAATAGTCATTCAGCGCGGTGGTGCTCTTGGTGTTTAAGTAGCGAAACATGTTGTTTTGCACATCGTCCAGCGCGCCCATCAACTGGTTAAGGCTGATGTTGCTGGCATATACCTTATCGATGGTGCCAACGACGCTGTTGATGCTGATGTGCATATAGATATTGACAAACGCCACCATAAACATCGTAAACGCGAAGACGAGGACGAGCTTGGTACGAATGGGAGCATCGAGAAACCAGCGATGGAGGCGGGAGAGGAGTTTCATTTTTCATCCTCCATCCCCGACGTGATGTCGCGATAGGCTTCCACGTTGTTTGCAGTAACCAGCGATAGTCCAACCGGCGTAAAATCGCTCGTGCGCTTTTCCTCCAGATATTCTAAGAGCGCATCGAGACTGGATGCGCCAACGCGGTTTGCGTCTACCGCAACGGTTGCTTGGATGATGCGTTTTTCAACCGCAGTTAGGATTTCATCCGAATCATAATATCCCAATATTTGAATCTGTCCGACCTTGTTGTGATCGACCACTGCCTGATAGGCGCAGATGGTGTTTGTTGCGTTCAGGCAGATCAGCATATCCGGCCCGTAGGTTTTTCCGAGCTGAGGGGGCACTGTCTCGCTGACCACGGCAGACGGTGTGGTGACGACCAGATCCCGAATGGCTTCCTCAGCGGAGAAAACGTTGCTGTTGTCAACGGTAACGACATCCAGTGTGCAGGTTTTGCCCTCCAGGCGTTCTTTGATGCTGGAATAAATGATGTTTTGTACGCTCTCGGAAACATCACTGCCAAAAAGGATGACAGCGTGATATGGATTCGGCGTCTGCGCAATCGCCGAGAGCACCTGCTGTCCGTAAAGCTGGCCTAAATCATAGGTGTTGTAACCGACAAATCCCTGCCTTCCGCTGTCCGTGGCATCGGTCATAACCGTGATGACGGGGATGCCGTTGGCGATTGCCCGAGCGATGAGGGATTTAACCTCTTCCGAGCCGTCCGGCTGGATTAAGATACCATCCACCTTAGCAGCGATGGCCATCTCCATGAGTGATGCAAGCGGATACTGCTCCGTGAGCGTGCTGCCAACCCATTCCACACAGGCGTCCTTGAGCGCGCCCTCCTCTTTCGCCGCGAGCCAAACCTTCTTCCAGAACGGATCGTCGTGGGACTCTGTAATCATCGCTACATGATAGGTATAAAACTCTGTCTCCCCTGCATCTAGCTTGAACGTGCGCGCAATCAGCGCACGATAAACAAACACGCTCAGCAGCGTGACAACTGCCATGATGATGACGGCGAGAATCGCAAGATTCGCCTTGAACACATTGGAGCGTTTTGGTCGCATAACACTCTTCTCGATATCATAAGATAGGGAGGCAAATGAACGGACGGACCTTATGCCGCCGTCAAAGAGAAGACCGGGACTCGGTTTAGAGAAATGATAGCACAAACCGGCGCGGATTTCCACACAGGGAAATTGCCGGGATGTGATCGACGGGTGAACCTGTCTACAGAGACTATCCCGTATGTGCATCTGTTACAGCAGTGAGATTTATGGTATTCTCAGTTGGAATCACGATCGGAATGGATCGACAAATTGTTTGCCAGAATGCGTAACAGGAGAACGAAACATGAGAAAAGAAAAACGCGAAATTCAATCTTTGTCCGAGATTGCGGAACTGCTCTCGCGCTGTGATACCATTCGAATCGGCATCAATGATGGGGATGCTCCCTATGTTGTGCCGGTTTCGTTTGGTTTTGAGATAATAGATGGGAGAATTGCGGTCTATTTTCACGGCGCAAGGGTTGGCAAGCGGGCGGAGCTGCTCAAAGAATGTCCGCGCGTCTGCGTTGAGGCGGATCTTTGTCATGGGTTCGGGTTTAGTACCGGCGGTTACTCCTGTGATTATGAGAGCCTGATTGGCTACGGCAAGGTTGAACTGCTCGAAGCAGAATCAGCGCAAAAGGGGCTGGGGCTGCTCATGGAGCACTGCGGCGAGCCTGGGTATGTTTGCAGCGCGGAGGTGGTCGCCATCACCGCTGTTAACCGCGTGATTCTCGACGAGGTTACGGGGAAACGCAGAAACCTGAAGGATCCGAACGCGTAAAGCGAGCAAAAAGACCGAACGAAAAACCCTGGGCTAGGGTTCCCAACATATCATTGGAGGAAGACGGAGGCGGAATCATTCATGCTGTTGGTTTTACCGGGTATTGCAACCATCATTATTTATCTGCTGGCGGCTCTGCTGCCCGCGATGTTTTTAATGCGCTATATCTACCGCAAGGATACCATCGAGAAAGAGCCAAAGGGTATGCTCGTCGGCCTTGTGTTTCTCGGCGTAGCGGCGGCACTGTTCGCCGTTTTACTGGAGTCCATCGGGCAGAGCATTCTTTCCCGCTATCTTGCGGAGGATAGTCCCGCGTATACCATCGTCATGGCGTTCCTAGTAGTAGCGGTGGTGGAGGAGGGCGCCAAATATGTCTTCCTCTATTGGCGTACCTGGCGAGACCCGAATTTTAACTATCGCTTCGATGGTATCGTCTATGCGGTGTTTGTCTCCCTCGGCTTTGCCGCGTTTGAGAACATCAGCTACGTCATGGGTTACGGCCTGACGACGGCGGTTCTGCGCGCGGTGCTTGCCATTCCGGCGCATATGGGCTTTGCCGTGTTTATGGGCTATTTTTACGGGCGCGCAAAGCGTTGCTCCGACGAGGGAAATATGCGCGGGAAACATTTGAATCTCTGGGCGGGCTATCTCACAGCGGCGCTGCTGCACGGGTTTTACGATGCCTGCGCGCT
>JAEWYV010000287.1 GCA_023458615.1 Bacillota bacterium | reverse complement strand
AGGTGGTGGAGATGTTCCTCAAAAAATCCGCCCCGTCGCTGTATTCCGCGCTGGGCATCTATCTGCCGCTGATCACCACCAACTGCGCGGTGCTCGGCGTCACCATCCTCAACATCACGGAGGGCTACAACCTGCTCTATTCGGTGCTCAACGGCACGTTTGGCGCGCTGGGCTTCCTCGTGGCAATCGTGCTGATGGCGGGCGTTCGCGAGCGGCTGGAGACGGCGAAGATCGCCGCCCCGCTCAAGGGCTTTCCCATCTCGCTGGTTATTGCGGGCTTGATGAGCATCGCGTTTCTGGGATTTTCCAATATGTTTGCGGGGGTGATGGGCTAATGGCGCAATATCTGCCGATTCTATACGCCATCCTCGTCCTTGGCGGACTGGGCATTCTCTTCGGGCTCGTGCTGGGCGTAGCGGATAAAAAGTTCGCCGTAGAGGTGGACGACCGCGTGAGCGCGGTGCGCGCCGTTGTTGCGGGCGCGAACTGCGGCGCCTGCGGCTATGCCGGATGCGACGCCTATGCCGAGGCGGTTGTCCGCGGGGACGCAAAGGCAAACGCCTGCACCCCCGGCGGCACGAAGACCGTCAAGGCCATTGCCGAGATTATGGGCGTGGATGCGGACGCGCTGGAGCCGATGGTGGCGCGCGTGCGCTGCCAGGGCACCTGCGACAATGTTACCCCGCGCTATGACTACAGCGGCGTGCCCTCCTGCCGGGCGGCGAGCGGCATCGCGGGCGGACCAAACGCCTGCGAGTTCGGCTGCGTTGGCTTAGGCGACTGCGTTTCGCACTGCGCTTTTGGCGCAATTACGATGGTGGACGGCGTTGCGGTTGTCAACGACGACGCCTGTACCGGCTGCACCATGTGCGTTGCCGCCTGCCCGCGCGGCATCATTCAAATGCTGCCTAAGGATCAGACCGTGGTGGTCATGTGCCGCAACGAGGCAACGGGGCGCAGGGCGCGGCTGCAATGCAAAACCGCCTGCATCGGCTGCAAACGCTGCGAAAAGCAGTGCCCGTCGGACTCCATCCATGTGGTCAACGGCGTTGCCATCATCGACGAAACCACCTGCACCCGCTGCGGCGCGTGCATTCCGGTCTGCCCGATGCACTGCATCGTCAACTTCTATGATCACGATCTGGAAGGCGCTGCGGCAGCCACCGCGCAGGCGGAGCTGCTGGAGATGGAGATTGACGTGTAAGTCATTGTCCGGTCACAAGTGGTTCAACCAACCAACAGAGCCCGCGCTGTGTGCGCGGGCTCTGTTTTGTGTTTGTGTTGCTTGGAATGCTTGTGTGGCTGGGGTGCGGTTACTCGACGTCCTGCAGCGCGTCGTAGCCTTCTTCACCCGTGCGCACCTTGATGACGTTTTCCACATCGTAGACGAAGATCTTGCCGTCGCCAATGTGCCCGGTGTAGAGCACGCTCTTGGCGGTCTCGATGACCGTGCGAACGGGAACCTTGGTAACCACGATCTCAACCTGCACCTTGGGCAGTAGGTTGACCTCGGTTTCAACGCCGCGGTAGAACTCGCTCTTGCCCTTCTGCATACCGCAGCCGAGCACCTGCGTAACCGTCATACCCGTAACGCCGATCTCGTTCATCGCGGCCTTGAGCGCTTCGAAGCGGCTCTGCTTGGTGATGATCTCGATCTTGGTGATCTTCACGTCGGAACCAACCACCTTGGCGGGCTTGCTGACGAGCTCGACCGGAACCGCCGCGTCGATGCTTGCGCTCGGCGCGCTGGGGGCGGGCTGCTTATGGAAGGGAACATAGTTGAAGCGGCGGAGCTGCTTGATGTCCGCATTGTCGGCGGAGTCGTAGTCCAGTTCGCCACGCACCATCTGGTTGTCCGGATAGGCAAGCACGCCCATCTCGGGAATGTCGAGGCCTTCGAGCTCGGCTTCGGGCGCAATGCGCAGACCCCAAACCTTGTCGAGAATCTTGAAGAAGACGAACGATACGCCAAAGCCCCAGACCAGCAGAACCGCGATGGCGATGAGCTGCGCGTAGAGCTGCGTCGGGTCGCCGTAGAACAGGCCGCGCACGCCGCCCGCTACGCCGTTGAGACCATCGCCGTATTTGCCATCCGCAAAGAGGCCGAGCGCGATCACGCCCCAGAAACCGTTGACGCCGTGGACGGAGATTGCGCCGACCGGGTCATCCAGCTTGAGCTTGTTCTCCACAAAGGCGACGGAGACGCAGACCAGAAGACCCGCGACGAGGCCGATGATGAAGGAGGAGATGCCGTCTACAAACGCGCACGGGGCGGTGATTGCCACGAGGCCCGCGAGCGTGCCGTTGGCGGTCATGGAAGGATCGGGCTTGCCGAACTTGACCCACATATAGAACATTGCAACAAGTCCGCCGATTGCGCCGGCGATCATCGTGTTGGTTGCAACGACGGAGAGCCTAAAGTCGCTTGCGTTGAGCGTGGAGCCCGCGTTGAACGAGAACCAGCAGAAGAAGAGGATGATGGTACCGATGATTGCCATCGGGATATCATGGCCGGGGAAGGCGCGCGCCGTGCCGTCCTTTTTGAACTTGCCGATGCGCGGGCCGATGACGATTGCGCCGGCCAGCGCCAGCATGCCGCCCATGGAGTGAACAACCGCGCTGCCCGCGAAGTCCACAACGCCGTGACCAAGGCCAAAGTTGACGCCGAGGGTGGAGAGCCAGCCGCAGCCCCAGACCCAGTTGGCAAACAGCGGATAGAGCACCATAGAGATAAAGAACGAGGTGATGACAACGGCGGAATATTTCACGCGCTCTGCCATGGCGCCGGTCGGGATGGTGACCGTGGTGTCCATAAACACCATCTGGAAGAAGAAGAGCGCATAGATGCCCGCGTCATAGGTGCCGTTGAGCATAAAGCCCTTGTAGCCAAGGATGCCGCCGAGGCCGGGGATGGTGACCATTGCGTCCAGCGCGCCGCCGCCGCTGCCGAGGCCCGCCGCGCCGCCGCTGCCGCCCATCTGGAGGGCGAAGCCGACGAGGAAGTAGCCGATGGCGCCAACGAGGAACACCATGAAGTTCATCGTGATCGTGTGCGCCGCGTTCTTACCGCGGCAGAAGCCGGTTTCAACCATTGCAAAGCCGCACTGGAAGAAGAAGACCATGAACGCGCAGATCATGACCCAGGTGTAGTTTGCGCCAAAGTACGCCTTGTTGGCGACGGTGGCAACATCCGCAACGGTTTCCGCGCCCGTGGTGGCAACATAGGATGCCCCGGTCGGGTCGGCAGCCGCGGACTGCATCGGGAAAAACAGAAGGAGTATGGCTCCTGCCAGAGCAAGCAGGACGACTAGAATGAACAGTGACTTTTTCATAACAGACCTCCAATTTATTTTTGGTAGAACTCGTCTTGCCAATGGGTTGGCGGGTGTTGTTTCTCGCGCCCGCCTGCGGCGGCGCTCGAAACTGCGTTATGGTAGATTCTGTCTTGCCAATGGGTTGGTGGGTGTTGTTTCTCGCGCCCGCCTGCGGCGGCGCTCGAAACTGCGTTATGGTAGATTTTGTCTTGCCAATGGGTTGGCGGGTGTTTATCGTTATGGTTTTTGGGAAACTTTTGTTGTGTTCCGGCGCTTCGTCTGCCGGAGTGTGTTCTTACGCTTTGCTGTTCTTCGCTTTTCTAAAGTTGCTCCAGGAGAAGCCGGAGGATTTGTATACCTCGTCCTTCAGCTTGGAGAGCGAGAGAAAATAGCGGATGCCGAGGAACAGAATCACCATTCCGAACACCACGCCCGGCATGTTAGAGGACATAACCGCCAGCTGAACATGATTGATTACGCTGAACACGCTGAATGCCGCGCCGAGCAGAATGATGATGATCGATAACGCATACAGGATGAGAATCATTGCGACCCTGGTTTTGTCCGCCTGCGGATGCTGTGTCTCTAAACGCATTGCGACGTACCTCCCTAACTGTTTTTGATTTCTGCTTTACACTTGAATGCCGCCTTGCTTTCCCGTAAAACCGCAAAAATGCCGAAAATAGCATGTTTTTTGGAAAAACAAAAAGCAAAGGCGCTGCGAGAGCCTCTGCAGCGCCTTTGCCTTGTGCATATTAAGCACTTTTATATATTATTTGTCAAGCACTATTTTTGCATGTGGGGATATGAAAAAATGA
>JAEWYV010000286.1 GCA_023458615.1 Bacillota bacterium | reverse complement strand
TGCGCAATCAAAAAAGGTTCTTTTATTCTTAATTAAAGATATGTATTGATTCTATACAACAAAGCGCCTCTGAATGCAGAGGCGCTTTGTGCTGTACCCGGTCTGGTTTAGCCGATATGGAACTGCTGGCGGATGGCGTCTGCCGCGCGGATGGCGTGGATGCTCTCCACGCAGAACTCAATGCGCGTCTCGCTGGTGGTGATCAACCAAATATGAATGCCTTCCTTGCGCAGCGTGGAAAAGAGTTGCGAAGCGACGCCGTGCTGCAGCGCCATGCCGGAGCCTTCCAGCGTGAGTTTGCTCAGATCATCCTTGGTGCGAATGGTGCAACCGTAGCCGTTGCGCGTGAGCTCGTTAATGGCGTTGAGCGCTTCGGAGAGGTCGGTCTCATTCAGCGAAAACCCGATGCTCAAGCTCTGCTCGTCAGGCTCGGAACAGGCGATCATATCTACAAATACACCGTGATTGGCGATGACATCGAACACGCGGGAAGCAAACGCATCCTCCTTGGCAAACGAGCGGATGATGACCACCGCTTGATTCTCCAGAGAAAACAGACGGGAAGCACCCTCGTGCTCGCTGAACACGTTCTTCATGTTATAGAGTCCGCTTTGCTTGCTGGCGAGGAATCGCGCGGCGCGGAGCGCGCCCTGCGCAAACACCTGCTTGCTGAATGCACGATGCGAAATCTCAATGATTTCATCGTTGCCGATAAACTGCACCTGATGTTCACCGACCACTGTGCCGCCACGAACGGAGTGGATGCCGATTTCGTTGTCGGTGCGGCGTTTGTTTTTTTCATGCCGTCCGTAGACGAACTCTTCGTCTTCCGGCGAGATAGAAGCAACCGCATTTGCCAGCATCAGCGCGGTGCCGCTCGGGCTGTCTACCTTCTTACGATGGTGTGTTTCGATGATCTCGACATCAAAACTCGCGCCGAGGGTAGAGGCGGCGAGCTGAACCAGCTCCACCTGAAGATTGACGCCAAGCGACATATTGCCCGTTTGAAACACGGGAATACGGTCGGAAGCGGAGCGTAGGAGCTTTAGTTCCCGCTCGCCAAGACCGGTTGTGCCGATGACGACAGGCGTCTTTTTCTCCAGCGCATAGCGGAGAATGTCCGGCGTGGTCGCCGGAATGGAAAAGTCGATGATGACATCCGCCTTTTCCTGCACCTCGTCCAGCGTTTTATAGACGGGGCATGAAAATGTGGTTGTGCAGTCAAACGGGTCGACGCCCGCAACAGCGGAAAAAGCGCCGTTTTGCGCTTGAATAGCGGCATAAACGGCGCGTCCCATTTGACCGCAGATTCCGTTGATGATAACAGAAATCATGTAAGTCCTCCCGATGATGTTTACAGGGGATTAAATCAGTTCGTAACCCTTGAGTGTCTCCTCAATCAGGCGCATGCTCGCAGGGGATGGCTCGACGAGGGGCAGGCGTACATCCGGCTCGCAAAGCTGCATGAGCCCCATCATGGCCTTAAGCGGAATGGGATTCACCTCGCAGAATGCGGCTTTCCAGATTGGGATGAGCTGCAACTGCAACTGACGCGCAAGCTGGAGATCGCCTTTGAAGAAGGCTTCGCAGAGCGCATGCATCTCGCCCGGCACGATGTTTGCTATGGTTGAGATAACGCCCTTGCCGCCGATGCTCAGCACGGGCAGGACATGGTCGTCGTTTCCGCTGTAGATGTCGCACTGCGGACAGAGCGCGGCGATGTTGACAATCTGTTCAATATTGCCGCTGGCTTCTTTGGTGCCTACGATGTTCTCGTGCGTGCAGAGCTCCGCCATGGTCTGCGGAAGCACATTCAGACCGGTTCTGCCGGGCACATTATAGACAAGGATAGGGGTGTCCACTGCGTCCGCAACCGTGAAATAATGGCGCACCAAGCCAGCCTGCGTTGTCTTGTTGTAGTAGGGGGTGACGACGAGCAGCCCGTCTACACCAATCGCCTCGGCGGATTTGCTGTTGGAAACAACCTCTTCGGTGTTATTGCCGCCGGTGCTGGCGATGACCGGAACGCGTCCGTTGACGCGCTCCACGACGAACTGAATGACGCTCAGCCGCTCATCGAGCGAGAGCGTAGAGCTCTCGCCGGTGGTGGCGGCGCAGACGATTGCATCCGTGTGGTTTGCAATCTGCAGTTCGATCAGCCGGGTAAATGCCGTGAAGTCAACCGACCCGTTCTGAAACGGGGTAACGATTGCTACGGCGCTGCCACGAAAGATTGACATAAGCGATTACGCCTCCCATTGACGAATGAGTTCCTGTGCAATCTGCACGGCATTGGTTGCCGCGCCCTTTCGAATATTATCCGCAACGCACCAGAAGTTGATGCCGTTTTCGACGGAATAGTCGCGGCGGAGACGACCCACATAGACGGGATCGGTGTCCGCGGCGTAGATCGGCATGGGGTAGAGACCCTTTGCCGGATCATCCTGAACGATCAAGCCCTCTGTGCCCTCCCAAAGCGCGCGGATATCCGCAACTTCAAACGGCTTTTCGAGCTCTACATTGATGCTCTCGCTGTGGCCGTGGAATACGGGCACGCGCACGGTGGTCGCTGTTACGCGCAGGTTCGGCAGGTCGAGAATCTTTCTGGATTCATCGATCATCTTCTGCTCTTCCTTGGTATAACCGGTGTCGAGGAAAACGTCGATCTGCGGCAGTACGTTACCTGCGATTGGATGGGGGAACTTCTTGGGTGCTTCACCCTTGAGCCCATTCTCCAAATCGCTGTAGCCGCCCATGCCGGCACCGGAAACGGCCTGATAAGTGGAGTAAACCACACGCTTGAGACCATATTTCACCGCGAGGGGCTTGAGCGCAACCATCGCCTGAATGGTGGAGCAGTTCGGATTTGCGATAATTCCCTTTTTCTTGTATTCGGGGATGGCGTGGGCGTTTACCTCCGGCACGACGAGCGGGACATCCGGGTCCATACGCCATGTGCTGGAGTTATCGATGACCACCGCGCCGGATGCGGCAACGATGGGCGCAAAGGTCTTGGAGGTGCCGCCGCCGGCGGAAAAGAGCGCGATATCAACACCAAGATCTTTAAAAGCGTCTTCGGTCAGCTCACGTACGGTGTGTTTCTTCCCCATAAACTCCACGGTAGTGCCCGCGCTACGAGCGGACGCAAAGAGGAAGTATTCCGACGCAGGAAGTTTACGCTCTTCCAGTACGCGGAGGAACATTCTGCCGACCATGCCTGTGGCCCCGACAACTGCGATCTTGTACTGTTTCATGTTGAGCTTTGTTTGCGTTCGTATCTAGATGGAACGCAACCTTTCTTATAGTTAGACTGATTTTAATAAATATTCATTGGTTTGTCAAATGCGATCAGCGATATTATAGGATATATATTTGCGATAGTGCGGATTCTGTTGTACAATAAAAGACTGAACCCGTATGCGCGGGATGTATGAATACTCTATGAACAACGTTGGATATTCATATATGATTTACGCATAATAGAGGAACTGGATGAAGGGCGCGTTTCAGGCATGGCAGTTGCGTATGGCAAATTTGCGGCTGTATATGACCGGCTCATGGCGGATGTAGACTACGACGCCTGGGCACGGTATCTTGTTGCGTTACTCAAAGATGGAGGTATTCAGCCGGGGGATGCAGTGTTGGACTGCGCTTGCGGTACAGGTGAGATCACCCTTCGGCTGCAAAAAGAAGGCTATCAACTCACGGGTGCGGACTGCTCGGAAGAGATGCTGGAGATTGCCCAACAAAAAACGAGAAAAGCGGGACAGCGGATTCCATATGTTTGTCAGGATATGAGGAACCTCTCCCTGCACAAACCCGTATCTGCCATTACCTGTGCCTGTGACGGAGTGAACTATCTGCTGTCCGAGGCGGATGTTGATCGATTCTTTTTAGGCGCATA
>JAEWYV010000285.1 GCA_023458615.1 Bacillota bacterium | reverse complement strand
TTGACCTCGTCATCAACTACGATGTGCCGGACAAACCCGAGTATTATGTCCACCGCATCGGCAGAACCGGTCGCGCGGGGCACAATGGTCTGGCTTGCACGCTGGTGAGCGAGCAGGATATCCCGCGGCTTCGCACCATCAAGCGTCAATACAACGTATTGGCGAATTAAGAACTACGGCAACTTGGGGCATTCGGAATATATTATTTCGAATGTCTCTTTTTTTGCGGAAATCAGGTGATTTGTTACATCTCCGTTGCTTTGTACATATTGTAACTATTACTTATCTGTTACATATTCGAGACTATTATATTTCGCATCTTGAAATGCCTCGTGCAAGCTAATTACAATTCACATTGCTTCATTATTCAAGCAATATTGTTTGTCTCCCCTGCATAACTTCATGTGATAATATCACATAATACAATCGTAATAACAATATCTACGGTGTTTTTATGCGTGATTTCTGCCTTTTTCGCAAAATCTATATGTGTTGTATTTTAAATTTGATTTTAGAGTAATATGTAATGATCATGTAATAATTTCTGCGTATGCTGATGTCATAAGAACAACAAAGGGGATTAACCAATGCAAACCAAGACGCTGCGGGCACTGCTCATCACACTCGGACTTATGGCTACCGCATCTATCGCGCTCATGATCAGCTGCGTACCGGCAGACAACTCCGTCGTTACCTCCTCGCCCGCATCCATTCGTTCTGAATCGGTTCAGGCCCCTGTATACGAATCCATTACGGACGAAATAGTACCGCTTGCCGCGCCGCAGGGCGATCAGCCAGCGCTCGTCGTCCGCACGGTTGCGGTAAGAGCTACTGCGATCCCCGCCAGCCTCCCGACGATTACACCCGCATTGCCGACGCCAACACCCGTCGAACCCACCGAAAAACCGGAGGAAGCGACTCCGACGCCTGTTGTCCCCACCGAGAAACCGGAAGATGCAACGCCAACACCAGTCTCCCCCACCGAGAAGCCGGAAGACGCGACGCCAACACCCATTGCACCCACCAAGAAACCGGAAGATTCGACGCCAACACCAGTCTGCCCCACCGAGAAGCCGGAAGACGCGACGCCAACACCAGTCGCCCCCACACCGACACCGGTGCCCAAGTCGTCCGCCGCAAGCCGCCTGCTGGAGCGTGCCAATACCCTGATTGCCCAGTTCAACGCCTGCACAACGGCAGACCAGAAGCGCGAGCTCCTCGGCGTTACCAACAGCAACTTCAGCAACGATACCTTTCGTAAAAAGCTGATCACCGACATGGGCGGCACTTGGGAGAATCTGGAACAGGAAATCATCGACGCCACCGAATATCAGCAGGATAAGACACTGTATGTGCAGGTTTACATCGCCGGAAAATCGACCGATTACGAAGCCGTTGTCTACAGCACGCAAAACCCTGCGCTCGGCGGCAGCCAGTGGTCCACTAACCTCGTCTACGACGACGAGACCGCGCTCTGGATGGAATATACCCAGAAACACCCGTATAACGACAGCCGTGTTGGCTATAGCCTTGTCGGCCTTTATAACAAAGACGGCAGCTATGATGCGCTGAAGGACACCATGGAGACCAGCGACGTCTGGCAGCCGGTAGAGGTGCCCGAACCCGAAGCCCCCGCCGCCGCCGAAGCACCCGCACCTGAAATCGCGCCGGAAGCGGAAATCCCCGCCTAAGACATTCCCACATCATTCGCATGTGTTTTCATTTTTCTTCCTCCTTTTTTAAGATATTTCCTTGCAATCGTGCATGTGTTTTCATTCATCTTCCTCCTTTCAAGAATGGCTCCGCTTGAGCAGGCGGGGCCATTTTTGTTCCCGTAGCGTCTGGTGTTATGCTGCTTTTACGGTGTGCTATAATGAAATTGAGATTGATTATTTTCCGCTTTTCGGCGGAAATTTGAAACGGAGAAACCAAATGGATAAATCGGAATCCTTAGAGAATATAGCGGTATTGATTGACGCGGATAACGCGCAACTCAGCAAACTCTCACTCATATTGGAGGAGTTATCCGCCTACGGGCGCATCGTGGTGAAGCGCGCCTACGGCAACTGGAACGACCGCGCGCTGAAAAACTGGGAACCACAGCTCAAAAACCTCGCCATCAAACCGGAACAGCAGTTTGCCTACACCACGGGCAAGAACGCAACAGATCTATCGCTCGCCATCGGCGCGATGGATCTGTTGCATACCAAAATGTATGACGCCTTTGCGCTGGTTTCCAGCGACAGTGACTATACGCCGCTTGCCATCCGCCTGCGTGAGGCGGGCATCTATGTCTTCGGCGTCGGCGAGCAGAAGACGCCGCAATCCTTTCGCAATGCCTGCGACAACTTTATCCTCACGCAAAACCTTGGCGACGCGGAAAAGACGAAGCCAGCTCCGGCAGAGGAGGCAAAGCCCGCGAAGGCACCGGAGAAAGAAGAGCCTAAAGTCGATATCGATGCCATACACAGCCATCTGAAGATCGCATGTGACCGCTATCAGGATGCCGACGGATGGGTTAACATCTCCTCGGCGGGTGGCTATCTCAAACGCGTTATGCCGGACTTTGACAGCAAGACCTACGGCTTTACGAAGCTCACCGACCTGATCAAGGCCTTTCCCAAGATGTATGAAAGCAAGACCTATCCCGGCAAAGGTACGGTAACCATCTTTGCCTATCGTTGTCAGTAACAGGAGAAGATCGATGGAAAAAACAGCGCATCCGCGCAAACGCGCGGGAAAAATCATACTGTTAGCACTCGCTGCGCTCCTCATCGCGCTCGCGGTCGCATTTACCGTCTATGTGCAGGACTATCGCCATGCGGACGAAACCGCGCTGTCGGTACTCAACAACGCCGCCGTCCGGCAGGAGGATAACTTGACCATCCTCGTCCCTGATGCGGCAAATGACACCGGGGACGGATTGATCTTTTATCCTGGCGGCAAGGTGCAGGCGGAGGCTTATTTACCCCTGCTGGAGCAGCTTCGCGAAAACGGCGTTACCTGCATCCTTGTCACCATGCCCTATCGCCTCGCAGTATTTGACATTGATGCAGCGGACGCAATCTATGACCGTTTCCCCACCGTCTCGCGCTGGTACCTCGGCGGGCATTCGCTCGGCGGCGCGATGGCCAGCAGCTATGTCGCCGGAAACGAGAGCAAGCTCAACGGCCTGATACTACTTGGCGCCTATCCCGTCAACGACAGTAAGATTCCAACCCTCTGCATCTACGGCAGCGAGGATATCATGCTCGACCGCACAAAGCTGGTCGGTGTTGCCAATCAGCTGGAGATCGCAGGCGGCAACCACGCGCAGTTCGGCAACTATGGGATTCAGGAGGGCGACGGCGTTGCTAGCATCTCTCGTGAGGATCAGCAGGCGAAGGCGGTTGAGGCGATTCTTGGCTTTCTTGTCAAAACGGATTCCGCCGCGTGATCTAGTCACGATAGCCCCGTTGAAACATAGCCTAGCACCCTATAAGATCAAGTTAAGAAATTATATCGGAGGATTGACCGTATGGAAGCAAAAAAATCCTACAGCCTGAAATCCGCGCTTTGGTTTGTCTTCGCCTTTTCGTTTCTCATGGTTGGGGCTACCTGGCTTGTCTCCCCGCTGCTTGCGTCGTTTCGTGCAACACTCCTGCCGGACGCGGGCGCGGCTTGGTATTATTGGAAGCTGCCGCATCCGGAACTCTGGGCGAGTATCAGCATGTGGGTGCTGTATCTTGGTCATCAGATCACCGTCTGGGTGTTGATCGCCAAACTCAAGAACGACGCTCGCCCCGCTGCGGGAGAGATCGGCAAGTATAACCTGTATCTCCTGATCGCCAACGCTATCTTCATCGTGCTGCATTTGGTGCAGACCGTGTTGTTTTACGATGCGCTGGCACAATTTGTGCCGGTCATGAGCTCGCAAGGCTCGGTCATTGTCATGCTGGTCATGATGCTGATTTTGCTCAATGGTCGCCGCGGGCTGTTCTTCGGCAAGAAGGTTGCGCTTCCGCCGCTTGGTGTCAACATGACACAAAAGACACACGGCTTCTATATCGCCTGGGCGGTGGTGTACACCTTCTGGTTCCATCCAATGGAAGGGACGCTGGGGCACCTGCTTGGGTTCCTCTATCTTTTCCTGCTGATGGGGCAAATGTCCCTTGCGCGTACCAGCTGGCACACCAAGATCGGCTGGCTGACGTTTCTGGAGGTGTTCGTCGCGCTCCACGGCGCGGTGGTCGCCA
>JAEWYV010000284.1 GCA_023458615.1 Bacillota bacterium | reverse complement strand
TTGAACGAATGCCGATTGTGCTCGCCGGGGTACGCGTACAAGGTGCAGGTGCGGCGGAGGAGATTGCCAGAGCGATCCGTCGCATGAACGAAAAAAACGCCGCGGATGTACTCATCGTGGGGCGCGGTGGCGGCAGTATGGAAGACCTCTGGGCGTTTAATGAACCCGTCGTCGCGGAGGCAATTGTCAACAGTCGCATTCCTGTTATCAGCGCGGTTGGGCATGAGACAGATTTTACGATAGCCGATTTTGCAGCCGATCTTCGTGCGCCGACGCCATCCGCCGCGGCGGAGCTGTGTGTGCCGGAGATGGATGCCTGCTATGAGGGTATTCATCTTTTGCAGGAGCGCATGCGCCGCGCTTTAGAAGCACGTGTGGAAAAGCTGCGATCCGCAGTACGCCTATTCGCATCGGCAAAGGCGTTTCGCCTGCTCGAAAACAGATTGTTGAGCGAGCGGCAGACGTTGGATCGACAGCGAGAACGGGCGCATCGCGGCGTGATGGATCAAATCTTAGTCGCACGGACGCAACTCATGCAGATGCGCGCAAAGCTGATGGCGCTAGACCCGAACGCGGTTTTGGAGCGCGGCTATGCAATTATCACGGATGAGCAAAACACCGCTCTGAGCGGAATGGAAGATATGCGGATTGGCGATCGTGTTCATATCTGCATGCACGATGGCACGGCAGGGGCCATCATCGAACAGACGGAAAGAAAAAACGCAAATTGACCTTGAAAAGGGGGAGTGGGAATGGAACAGAAAGCACGTGCAAAAAAAACAACGCAGCAAAAGCTGGAGCAGGAAACCGCGCCCCGCTTTGAAGAATCGATGCAAAAACTCTCCGAAATTGTTGGCAAGCTGGAAAGCGGCGAAGGTTCCCTAGACGAGATGATTCATCTCTATGAAAAAGGTATGACGCTGGTCAATGACTGCGAACGACAGCTAGACTCGTATGAAGCGACCATTTCGCGACTCAATGGCCCTTCGGAGGACTGAGTTATGCTGCATGAGAAGTTGACACAATACTCCAAATTGGCGGATGACACGCTTGCGGAATTGCTCGGCGAAAGTGCCTGCGCGCCAATCTTGGGCGAGAGCATGGCATATAGCGTGTTTTCCGGCGGTAAGAGAATCCGACCCGCGCTCTGCATGGCTGCCGCCGAACTCTGCGGTGGAACGGCGCAGGACGCGATCTACGCCGCTGCGGCGTTGGAATTGATCCACACCTACTCGCTGATTCACGACGATCTGCCCGCGATGGATAACGACGATATGCGCCGTGGCAAGCCGAGCAATCACATAGCCTTCGGCGAGGCAAACGCAATTCTCGCGGGAGACGGTCTTCAGGCCCTTGCATTTTATGCGCTCTCCCGCTGCCCGGCGAGGGACGCATTGGATGCGATTGCAAAGGGAGCATTCGAGATGGTGATGGGGCAAAGTCTCGATGTCAACAGCGGTGGAGATGAATCGCTTCTAAGGAAATTGCAGGACTTTAAGACGGGCGCGCTGTTTCGCGCGGCTGTATCCTCCGGCGCAGCGTGCGCGGGCGCTACCGCGCAGCAACGAGAATCCCTTGTGCGCTTTGCCGATGCCTACGGATTATTGTTTCAAATCACGGATGATATACTCGATGTAGCGGGCAATACGGCAGAGCTTGGCAAGACGGTCGGCAAGGACGCTGAAGAGGGCAAAACCACGTTTGTCACCGTCTATGGGCTGGAAACCGCGCAGGAATTTGCAAAACAATATGCCAGTGAAGCGCGGGAAGCAGTTTTACAGGTAAACTCTGCTCCTTCGTTCTTTACAGAATTGATTGACTACACGTTAACAAGAAAAAGCTGAAACAAAAAAAGACAGCGATTACACCAAGGAAAGAAATCGAAAAATGGATCGTTACCCGACTCTCGACAAAATCAATTCCCTTGAGGATTTTAAACATCTCAAGGATGGTGAGCTGCCCGCTCTCGCGGCGCAGATTCGCCAATATATGATTGAAAACGTCGCGCGCTGCGGGGGGCATCTTGCCTCCAGCCTCGGCGCTGTGGAACTCACCATAGCCATGCACCGCGCGTTTAACAGCCCCGTCGATAAAATCATCTTCGACGTGGGGCATCAATCCTATGCGCATAAGATCATCACGGGACGCAGGGAGGCGTTTTGTACCCTCCGTCAGGAGAATGGACTATCCGGTTTTCCGAAGCGGGAAGAGAGCGAGCATGATCCCTTTAACACAGGGCACGCCTCTACGGCGATCTCTGCCGCGCTCGGCATTGCGCGCGCGAAAAAACTGCTTGGCGAAGAAGGCGTGGCAATCGCTCTGGTAGGGGACGGCGCACTCACGGGCGGATTGGCGTTTGAGGGACTCAACGACGCAGGGCAGGCGGATGTGCCGTTGATCGTAATTTTAAACGACAACGAGATGTCGATTTCGCAAAACGTCGGCGCGCTGCATCGCATGCTCGTCAATATGCGTTCCAGCGAATGGTATGTGCGCTTCAAGCGCAGGTTGGTGCGTGCGCTCGACACGGGCATTCTCGGTCGCTGGCTCTCGCGTCATATGGAGAATTTTAAGAACCGCATCAAGAGCTTCCTCATGCCAAAGCGCTTGTTTGAGGATATGGGCTTTCTCTACCTTGGCCCGATTGATGGGCACAACATAACCGACCTGACCCGCATCTTTCGCAGGGCGAAGGAATTACAAGTGCCGGTCATCGTGCATTGTGTAACCCAAAAGGGTAAAGGATATGCATTTTCCGAGCGAAACCCGGAGAAATATCATGGTGTTGCGCCATTTTCCGTTGATACCGGGGATATCGAGGGAACGCATAAAAAGAGCAACTCCAGTGTGTTTGGCGAGGCGATGGTCGAACTTGCGGAAAAAGATCCGCGTATTGTCGCAATTTCGGCGGCTATGCCGATTGGGACCGGATTGACGGAGTTTGCCGGACGGTTTCCCGATCGCTTTTTTGACGTAGGCATAGCAGAAGAACACGCATTGACCATGGCGGCCGGAATGGCGAGCGGCGGGCTCAAGCCCGTAGTCGCGATCTATTCTACGTTTTTACAGCGCGGCTATGATCAGATTCTGCACGATATCTGCCTGCAAAAGCTTCCGGTAGTGATTGCAATTGACCGCGCTGGGCTGGTTGGGGATGACGGAGAAACGCATCAGGGCGTATATGACGCATCGTTCCTCTCGGACATGCCGAATATGATCATCTATTCCCCCGCAACCCAGCAAGAGCTTGTTCATATGCTCTGGCTCGCCATCTCCCGCGGAGAACCTGCGGCGGTGCGCTATCCGCGCGGGAGCCTCATGCAGGCAGTCTCCGCGCAGCCCGTGGGAAAAGGCGTCTGGGAGATATTGGAACCGCTACAGGAGAGAAACATTATCGCAACCGGATCAATGGTTGCCGTAGCTCTGCCCGTTGCAAGAAAGCTTGGCGCGGGTCTCATCAATGCGCGGACGATTCAGCCAATGGATATGGCGATGTTGGACAGAGTGAAACAGAGGTCAAAACGTGTTGTCGTCATGGAAGAAGGGGTGGACTGCCTCGGAATTCGCATCTTAGCAGCGTTGTCTCCGATCCCCGTTGTGCGCATGTGTGTACCGAGTGATCCCGTTTCGCAGGCATGCGTGAATCATCAGCGGCAGTTCTGCGGCCTGACAGCGGAGCTGCTGGAAGAGAACTTGCTTGGAGAAATGCTATGAAGACGCGGCTGGATGTTGCCCTGTTTGAGCGTGGACTGGCAAAGAGCCGCGAGGAAGCGCATGCGCTTGTGCTCGCTGGTCAGGTGTATCTTGGCGAGGTAAAGGCAGAGAAAGCGGGACAGTTTGTCACCGAAGAAACCCCTTTGACCGTGCGTGGGGATACCTGCCCGTTCGTGAGCCGCGGCGGATATAAGCTGCTCAAGGCGATTGAAACCTTCTCGATTGAGCTGGATGGAATGGTCTGCGCAGACATAGGATCGTCTACCGGTGGCTTTACAGACTGCATGCTACAGCACGGCGCAAAAAAGGTCTATGCCATCGATGTCGGCTATGGGCAATTGGACTGGAAGCTCAGGAGCGATGATCGCGTTGTAGTGATGGAGAGAACCAACGCGCGGTTTATGGAGCCGTCCTGGTTTGCCGAACCGCTCGATTTTGCATCTATCGACGTTTCGTTTATTTCATTGGATAAAATGCTGCCGCCGCTCTACCATTGCCTGAAGGATGGTGGTGCCTGCGCGGCGCTCATTAAACCGCAATTTGAGGCTGGGAAAAACAAGGTTGGCAAGCACGGCGTTGTCTCGGAAGAAACGACGCATATAGAAGTGATCGATCGCATACTGACGGTTGCCCGGGACGCAGGAT
>JAEWYV010000283.1 GCA_023458615.1 Bacillota bacterium | reverse complement strand
AACGGATGACGACCACGTCTCCCGCAACAATTTGCTGCCCGTAGATGGCCTTAATTGCTTCTTCCTCCGAATCAAATACCTTCGCTGGGCCGCTGTGGCACATCATGCTCTCCAGCACTGCCGCGCGTTTCACCACGCCACCTTCCGGCGCGATGTTGCCCTTGAGAATTGCAATACCGCCCGTTTTTGAATACGGCTCTGCGACGGTGTGAATTACATTTTTGTTTCGAATCTTGGCATTCTTGACGGCCTCTGCCATCGGTACACCAAGCACAGTCATAGCGGATCCATCATAAAACCCATTTTGAATCAGCTCATTGACCACAGCCGATACACCGCCAGCGTGATAGAGATCCTCAACATGGTGCGGGCCGGAGGGCGCGAGACGGCAAAGGTTTGGTACCCTTGCGCTGGTTTCGTTGATCAAGTCTAAATTGAGCTTCACTCCTGCTTCCCGCGCAATTGCGGTCAGATGCAGCACGGAATTGGTGGAACAGCCAAGCGCCATATCCACCGCAAGCGCGTTGGCAAACGATTTCTCGTTGAGTATCTGCGACGGGCGGATGTCCTGCTTGACTAGCTCGACAACCTGCATGCCCGCGTGTTTGGCGAGACGTAGACGCTCGGCATAGACCGCCGGGATGGTTCCGTTGCCAGGCAGCGCCATGCCGATTGCCTCACTCAGGCAGGACATGGAGTTTGCTGTGAACATGCCGGAGCAGGAGCCGCAACCGGGGCAGGCATTGTTTTCGCAAAAGTCAAGTTCCTCCTGCGTTGCCTTGCCAGCCTTAAATGCGCCAACCGCTTCGAACACGCTGTTAAGATCCAGACTCTTTCCATCACCTTGATAGGAAAGCATCGGACCTGCCGTCACAAAGATCGCTGGCAGATCCAACCGTGCAGCCGCCATCAGCATGCCGGGGATGATCTTGTCGCATCCAGGCAGAAATACCATGCCGTCGAAACGATGCGCCTGCGCCATGATTTCGCATTCGTCCGCGATGATCTCGCGGCTTGCCAGTGAATAATGCATGCCATCGTGGCCCATTGCGATGCCATCGCAAACGCCGATGGTTCCAAACTCTATCGGAGTGCCGCCCGCAAGGCGGATGCCTGCTTTTACAGCTTCCGAAAGTTGATCGAGATTGAAATGTCCCGGTACGATCTCATTTCTGGGATTGGCGATACCAATCAGTGGGCGGCTGAGTTCTTCATCTGTATATCCCATCGCCTTAAACAGGGCGCGGTGCGGGGCGCGCTCCGCATTGAGCTTCACTTCATCGCTGCGCATACACTCAAAATCCCCTTTCACTTTTGTTCATCGGTGTGTTCGTGCTCATGCAGCACAAACTCCGTAATTGGCTTTCCTGGAGCAACCATCGGGGCAATCGTCTCATCACAGCCGATGTGGCAATCGATCAAAGCTGTTTTTCCGGAAGCAAGGGCCGATGCAAATGCTTCTTCAAATAGTTCCATCGAGCAAACCGGCGTGCCGGAAATGCCGTATGCTTCTGCCAGTTTCGAAAAATCCGGACCGCGATCGAGATTCGTTTGCGAATACCGTTTAGAGTAGAACACAGTCTGCCACTGGCGCACCATGCCCAGCACACCATTGTTGAGAACAAGAATGATGACGGGAATTCCATAATGCTCCATCGTTGCCAGCTCGTTGCAGTTCATGCGGAAGCTGCCATCGCCTGTGATGAGCACAACCTTGCGGCCAGGCTGCGCCAGCGAAGCACCCATCGAGGCGCCTGCGCCATACCCCATCGTACCAAATCCGCCGGAGGAGATAAACGTTCCCGGCAGATTGTAATCATAATAGCGCGCCGCCCACATCTGATGCTGACCCACATCGGTAACGATGATGGTGTCTTCGGGGGCTAATCGATAGGCCGCATTGAGCAGCGCTTTTGGCGAAAAGCCTTCGTGTCGCGCTGCGCGAACGGGAATCTTCAGCGCCTGAATTGACGCTAGCCATTCTTCACGTTTCTGCGTATCAATGGGTTCCGCTTTCAAAATCTCCAGCAACCGCCGCAAAACGGTTTTGACATCACCAAGGACATGATGCGCGGTCTTCACGTTCTTATTGATCTCTGCTGCGTCGATATCAATCTGAACGATGTTTGCACTGCGGCAAAATTTTGCCGTATCACCTGTCACACGGTCATTAAACCGGCTGCCCAATGCGATGAACAGATCGCTCTGCGAAACCGCGACGTTGGTGGCTTTCGTGCCATGCATGCCAATCATGCCGGTAAACTGCGGGTGGGTGGAGGGAAGCACACCAACGCCCATCAGGGTCGTTCCAACCGGCGTTTTCAACAGCTCCGCCAGCTGCAAAACCTCCTCGGAAGCGCCGCTCATCAGCGCGCCGCCGCCGCAGAGCAAAAACACCTTGTCCGAAGCGCGAACCATTTTTGCGAGGGTCTGCGTTGCCTCTTCGGCAGCGTTATCCAGCGTTGGTAGCGTTTTGCCCGGTTTTGATTTGGGCTCATATTCTGTCGCTTCCGCGGTGACGTTTTTAGGAATATCGACCAACACCGGACCGGGTCTGCCGGAACGAGCAATCTCAAATGCTTCCCGCACGGTTTCCGCCAAGTCCTTCACATCCTTCACGATGAAGTTGTGCTTGGTAATCGGCGTTGTGATGCCCGCGATGTCCGCCTCCTGAAAGCTATCCTTGCCAATTAAATTGACATTGACGTTGCCCGTAATGAACACCACAGGGATGCTGTCGAGATACGCGGTTGCGATACCGGTGACGAGGTTTGTTGCACCCGGGCCGGAGGTTGCGATGCAGACGCCGACTTTTCCGCTTGCGCGCGCATAACCGTCGGCCGCGTGTGCCGCGCCCTGTTCGTGTGATGTGAGAATGTGCCGAATGCGATCGCTGTTTTTATAGAGTTCGTCGTAGATAAATAGCACGGAACCACCCGGATAGCCGAACACGGTGTCGACTCCCTGCTCCACCAAACACTCAATTAAGATCTGTGCGCCAGTGAGTTTCGTCATATCCATACCCCTTTCGATCTTGGGAAAATCTTGTTTGTTATGCGGACTCTGTCCGGTTTTCAGCAACCGATGCCACCTGATTGGACTTGAGCAGCTTATACTCAATGGAGTCCATCAGCGCCCGTGTGCTCGCCTGCATGATGTCTACCGCTACGCCCACGGTGGTCCAGTACTCGTGTCCATCGGTGGACTCAATGAGAACACGTACCGTTGCGGCGGTTGCGCTTTCGCTGTCCAGCACGCGTACCTTGTAATCCGTCAACCGGATTTCTCCGATTTCGGGATAAAATACCTCCAGCGCTTTTCGTAAGGCTGCGTCGATTGCGTTGACGGGGCCCATGCCCTCCGCCGCCGTAATCTCCAGTTGCTCTCCAACAAGAACCTTGATCGTCGCAAACGACGGTTTCTTGCGGCTGTCCGATTGCTGTTCGTCGAGAACGCTCAGCATCTGCAATTCAAAGAACTTTTTGCGTGTGCCGAGGAGCTTTCTTACCTCCAGCTCGAAGGATGCTTCCGCCCCCTCAAACTGATAGCCCTGATGCTCCATTTGCTTGACCATGTCGATGATACGCGTGGCTTCTTCGGAATCCTTTTTGATATC
>JAEWYV010000282.1 GCA_023458615.1 Bacillota bacterium | reverse complement strand
GGTTAAACTGATGCCGAAAACGGCGAGCAGGGGCACATAGGTGATAAATGTCAAGCCAAGCAGCGCGGGAATTAGAAACAGATATGCCGCGCGTTGTTCCTTGACTGCATTGTTTGCCCTTTTTGTTTTGATTTTCATGACGATTTTCACACTCTCCTAAAGGAATAAAACCATCGGGGCGCCCGCATACGCATTCTGCTATTCAGGCGCCCCTTATCCACATAGGTTACTTATCAAAGGGTCTGTCGTTGATTATTTGCTGAGCGCCGCCTGCATTGCATCGCGAACGGAGTCAATGACTTCCTTCACCGTCTTACTGCCGTTGATTGCTTCCACAAGCGCTGGCTGCAGCGTCTTTGTCAGCACTTCAAACGTGTTGGGTGTGTAGTACCATGCGGTCTGATGGGTCACATTGGTATCCAACGCAACATCCACGATAGCCGTCTTATAGGCATCCGCCGGGAGTGCCGCGCGGAGTTCGCAATCGTCCACCCAGGACTTAAGCAGTGTTTCGTCGATATACCAGTTTTGCTTTGTAGGCATCCACCAGCCAGCCATGATCGTACCGATGTTATTCTCTTCGCTGTTATACCATCTGAGGAAATCGGCTGCTTCCTGCGGATACTTCGTCGTGGCAAACACGCCCGTCGGGCCGCCTGTCGCGATGGTCACTTTGTCCTTCATGTAGGGCAGTACGGCAACACCATAGTCGATGCCGTCCAAGCCCGCGCGGAATCCAGTCGCCCACTGGCCTTCGGTGCACATTGCAACGTTGCCGGCTCCAACAGAGCTTGCAAAGCCGTTATCCTGCGTGCCGTCATTCAGCGGAGCTACGTTGTCAACCAAATGGAGGTCAACAACCTTTTGAATTGCTTCGATTGCTGCATCGTCAAATACGATGGACTTGCCATCCGGCGAGAAGAACTTGCCACCATTGGAGAGCGCCCATACCTCAAGCTGCCAGGTATACTGGTTCACATAAGCGCCGTACTGAACGATATTGTCCTTGTTAAATCCATCTTCCCCCGGGTGCTTGCCGTTGGCGTCGATGGTCAGCTTTTTCGCAACTTCAACAAACTGATCCCAAGTCCATGCGTTATCAAGGGTTGCGGACGGATAGGGAATTCCCGCTGCGTCAAACATCGCTTTGTTGTACCACAGAGCGAGAACTTCGTTGGCAGAGGAGTACGCAACGGTCTTGCCATTGTACTTGAATGCAAGATAATCCAGTGGCAGGTTTTCCTGACCGGCATAGATATCCACATCCGACAGCAGGCCGTCTCTTGCCCATGCGATCACGGTATCTTCCGCAACCATGCCGCAATCCGGCATCTCGCCCGCGGTTGCCATGGTCTGGAGCTTTTCGTTGTACTCGTCACGCCCAATCTGCAGCGCCTTGACATATACTTTGTCCTGCGAATTATTATATACGTCGAGTGCTTTCTGTGTCGTTTCCTGCTCTGCAGGATCTCCCCAGAGTGAGAAGGTGAGTGTGATCTTCTCCGCGGGGGCTGCTTCGGTCGCTTCCGCTGCCGGGGCTGCGGTTGCTTCTGCGGCGGGTTCTTTGGTTGTGGGGGCTGCGGGTTGTGCACATGCGAACAGGGCGGAAACCATCATGGCACAAAGCAGCAGAGCAAGTAACTTCTTGGTTTTCATTTCCAATTCCCTTCCTTATTTTATTTATTATACAGCAACTTCCTGCCGCTGATATAAACTGAAAAGCTGAACTTTGGTGCGCCTGCGGTCGATGCCGCAGACACATGAGCGTCCCAGCAACTTCCTGCCGCTGATAGAAACGAAAAATCCGATCTTTGGCGTGTCCGCGGTCGATGCCGCAGACAAAAGAGCATCATAGCAGCTTCCTGCCGCTGATATAAACTGAAAAGCTGACCTTTGGCGCGCCTGCGGTCGATGCCGCAGACACATGAGCGTCCCAGCAACTTCCTGCCGCTGATAGAAACATAGAAAACGTTTTCGAAGTACTAGAAGTACTATCTGATTTGTGTTTGTGATTTTTAATTCTTAAAGACTTGCCTTCATCCAAACAAGCATCTCGCCCGGTTCGCGATTGCACCAGAGGCAATACGGAATTGCAGTCAGCGGTGCCTTCGTCTTTTCAAACTTTGGCGCAGCATAGAGCGAGCCCGCTTGATCCGTCGTGCGGATCAGCCGTTCTCCGTTTAAGCCGAGCATCGGCATGTCGCCCGGTAACCCTGCCAGCGGTATCTTCTTTTCAATTTCGGAATCCAGTTTGACGAACACATTTGCAAGGTTCTTTCCATTGTCGGCTTCCTCAAGACAATACACAAACGGGCCAAACATAAGCGCTAGCTTGCCGATATCGGCGCGTACCTGGTCATTCGCGGCGAAGAATTCCGGCTCAACCAGTCCGCGCAGTGTAAATGTTTGCTCTCCCGCGCGGGAGACGGCGAGCACCGCATAACCGTTTTCAACTACAGGCGTGATTTCGGTCTGCTCCAACAGAAATGCGGAATTCTTCAGGTAGGACGGGATGCGTACACGAACCGTGAACGGATGAGCGGAGGAGCTGCCGACCGTTATGCGTACGCACCCGTCTTTCAAGTAGCTGGCATTCAGGCCGATCGCAATGTCCGTTCCCGCAATCGACGTTTGCATTTTGGAAGAGATAAATTGATTGATATAGACGGATTTATCATCTTCCGAATAGATATACTGACCGACAGAGGCCAGTGTCCGCGCGATATTCGGGGGGCAGCAAGCGCAGGAAAACCATTCCTGACGAACAGGCTTTACATGCGACATCGAGGTGGAAGGCTTGCAGTTATCCGGCCACACCTCCAGCGGATTGACATAAAAATAGCGATCCCCATTTGCCGAAATGCCTGCAAGAACGGTGTTGTAAAGTGCGCGTTCTACAACATCGTAATAGGAAGCGTCCCTCGTCAGCAGATTCATTCGTTGGCCAAACATCATCAGTCCGATGGAAGCGCAGGATTCACAATACATGCGGTCATTTGGCAGATCGTAATCCACTGTAAATCGCTCAAGCAGTCCCGAAGAGCCGATGCCTCCCGTGATGTACATCCGCTTAGTCGTAATGTTATCCCATAGCGCCTTGCAGGCCTGCTTCATCTTTTCGTCGTCGCATTCCTTGGCAAGATCCGCCATCGCAGAATACATATAAACAGCGCGAACGGCATGTCCTTCCGCCGTTGTCTGTTCAATTGGCGAAAGATGCGTCTGCGCATACTCCGCGTCATAATGAGAAAACTCCGGAAACAGCCGGAAATCCTTGGTCGTCTCCATCTCTTGAATCAGATAGTTTGGCGCTTTTCCGCGTTCACTTAAAAAGTATTTTGCCAGATCCAGATATCGGTTTTCACGGGTCACGCGATACAGCTTCACGAGTGCAAGTTCAATTTCCTGATGACCTGGATACCCCTTGCATTTGCCTTCCTCTGGCCCGAACACAGTTGCAATCAGGTCAGCAAAGCGCTTTGCGACTTCCAGCAACTGATCCGTTCCAGTTGCGTAATAGTATGCCACCGCTGCTTCGATCAGGTGCCCCGCGCAATAGAGCTCATGTCCTTCTGCGAGGTTCTTCCAACGATGTGCGGGGTCCGCAATGGTAAAGAACGTGTTGAGGTAACCATCCGGCTGCTGCGCGTGTTCGATCAGAGCAATCAGCTCATCCGCATTCTGCCGAAGGCTATCCCCTTTTCCAATTTGAATGCAGTACGCCGCGGCTTCCAGCCACTTATACGCGTCCGTATCCTGAAACACGGCGCCGGAATGCACCCCCTGTTTTTCCCCTGCAGCGATTCGAAAATTATCGATGCAGCTGGAAACTCGTTCGTCCGTGACACGACCGTTAAGCGCTTCCCACTGATCCGAATCGGAGATGTCGACGCCTCCATTGAGTGCCATCCACTGATATGGAAGAATTGCCTCCGCAATCATAGAGACATATCTCCCAAACAAGGGATCCGTAATTTCAATCTTCTGAATGTTCGACGGGCGCAGTTTATTAGCCATGCTCTGGTCTTCCTTATCATGCTAAACGTTTTCGTTATTTAGCGATTATTGAACTGAATTAAGTGCATATTTGATGAAATGTGTTAAACGTTTTCTTTGATATCGTTACTATACTGCACTCGAAAATGGTTTGTAAAGCCCTTTCCCTGAAATTTGCAAAATATTTTTCAAGATTCGCCCTTGAAACGATGGTGAAACAGGCGGAAACCCTAAAAACCGCTTGCTTTCCGATTGTACAACGTTTAACATGTAAGTATAAAAACGATCTAGAGTCGTTTGGAACGGAAAGAGAAGCGAGTATGGCAACGATTCGGGAGATCTCGGAACGCACCGGCGTATCCATAGCCACCGTGAGCAAGGTGCTCAACGATAAGCACGGCGTGAATGCCGAAACCAGACAGTTGGTGATGGAAGCCGCGCGCGAATTAAACTACCGCCCCAATCTCAACGCCCGTTACCTAAAGAGCGGCAGGAGCCAAACGCTTGGCATTGTGACGGAAGATCTGACCGTTTTTAATGCACCGGAAATCGTGGACGGCATTGCAGCCGCCTGCGATGAAGCAGGATATCACTATATATTAGGCAACCTACGCTTTTTCAAACGTTACGGGAACGGCCCTAAGGATTTGGAAGAGAGCACAGAGCTTGTACACGGCGTCGTGGACGAAATGCTCTCTAAGCAGGTAGACGGCATTATCTATATCGGCTGCCACAGCCACGTGGTCGTTTCGCTCTCCAATCATCCAGAACCGCAGTTTGTCTGCGCATACTGCACCAGTCTGGATTCCTCCATCCCGTCCGTTATTTACGACGACAAGAAAGCCGCTTTTGAAGCGACGGAGCGATTGATCCGCGCGGGAGGGCGCGTGATTGGCATGATCGCGGGTCCAGCCGACAGCAGCCATTCCTACAATCGCACGCGCGGGCATCAGGAGGCGCTTTTTGCGCACAAAGTCCCATACAATCCTTCTCTGACATTGGTTGGAGATTGGGGGCGTGACTGTGGGTATACGCTCGGCGAGCAGTTGATTAAGAGCGGCGCAACAGCAATCTTTGCGCATAACGACCTAATGGCGACGGGCGTGATAGACTACTGTAACGCAAACGGAATTGAGGTTGGCAAGGATATCCTGTTAATCGGATTCGACAACCGCGAGATTTCAACCGTGTGCCGTCCGCAGCTCTCTACCGTTGCCTTGCCCCTTTTCGAGATTGGCCAAAAGGCCGCGCACATCATGCTGGATATTCTCTCCGGCAAAGGCTTGCCCGCCGAGCACGAAATATTGTTGGAGTGTTCCATCATTGAGCGCGAGTCCTCGCTTGGTTCAGGGAGACATGCATGAGCACACGTATCGAAATTGATCTGCAAAAAAAGGTTGGCAAGATTGACGATCGCATCTATAGTTCTTTTATCGAGCACATGGGCCGCGCGGTCTATACGGGCATTTATGAGCCGGAACATGAGAGCGCGGATGCGTTCGGGTTTCGTCAAGATGTGATAGAACTCATTCAACCTCTAAACCTTTCCTGTATCCGTTACCCCGGTGGCAACTTCCTATCTGGCTACGATTGGCAGGACGGCATCGGCCCGAGGGAGAAGCGCCCAGTGCGCCCGGAGCTTGCATGGTCTGCCTTGGAGCCAAATCAGGTTGGTACAGATGATTTTTTACAGTGGTGTGAGCGCCTCGGTGTTCAGGGCATGCTCGGAGTCAATCTCGGAACCGGTACGCCGCAGAGTGCCTGTGACCTTTTGGAATATGTCAATGGCAACCTGCCGACACACTTTGCCGAGCTTCGTCGCGCCAACGGACACGCTGAGCCGTACGATGTGAAGCTCTGGTGCCTCGGCAACGAAATGGACGGCCCATGGCAGATCTGCGCAAGAACCGCAGAGGAATATGGCAGAATCGCCTGCGAAACCGCAAAGATGATGAAGTGGCTTGATCCGTCTATTGAATTGGTCGCGTGTGGCAGTTCTTATCGGAGCATGCCAACATTCGGCACATGGGAAAAAACAGTGCTAACGCACTGTTACCCTTACATCGATTATCTTTCTCTGCATCAATATTATCAGAATAACGATGGCGACGTGCCCTCGTTTCTGGCGCGCAGCATTGAGATGGAAGGATTTATCCGCGAAGTTGCAGAATTTTGCCGCGCAGAGAAGGCGAGAAGAAACAGTGACCGCGATGTATTTCTCTCGTTCGACGAATGGAACGTCTGGTATCATTTTCAAAAGGACGGCATTATGCCGGAGAAATGGACGTTTCCGCGCGCCATTGAAGAGGAGGTCTACGATGGAGCGGATGCACTGCTGGTTGGTTGCATGATAAATGCGCTCCTGCGCAACGCGGACGTAGTCAAGATCGCGTGCTTAGCGCAGCTCGTTAACACAATTGCTCCGATCATGACCGAGCCAAGCGGCAAAGCATGGGTTCAAACCATCTATTACCCGTTTTTGTATGCCTCGCGGTATGGACGCGGCACTTCGATACGCATCTCGATTGAATCCCCAACCTACGCCTGCGCGATCGATGATGCTATCCCCTACGTCGATGGCGCCGCAATCCTCTCCCAGGACGAAAACGAGATCGTTCTGTTTTTCGTAAACCGTGATATGGAGCATCAACGGGATTGTCAAATTATTCTTTCGAATCCAGATTCATTCTCCGTATCAGAGTATGTTTCCCTCTGTGACTTCGCAGTTGATTCCGTTAATACCGCAACCCATTCTCCGGTTTTCCCCGTCCGGAATAATGATTTTTCATGCTCCGGTCATATAATCACAGTAACCCTGCCAAAGTTTTCATGGAACATGGTTCGAATACAGAATTCGAACATGAAGCCCACTACCTGATGTTTATTTGACGTTGATTGCCATCAATGACGACATATAATCGTTATTGATCATCAAAAAGTACATGTTCAATGATCCGTACAGGTCGGAGATTATCTTGCATAATCATCGTACATTCCTAACGACATTTCGCCGAGATATATGCCACACCTAGGAGGTCGTTGATTCAAGTCCATCCCGCACACAGACCACCCGCAAACCGGGTGGTCTGCTTTTTCGTTAAAAGCCTGTGGTGCCTGCATCCACCTCAAGTCGCTGCTTTCACCGTGTTCAGACCATCATGTGTCATCCTACTTCTTGCCCCTAAAGGACTCTCTTGTTTAGACAGGGCTTGTACTCTTTTGCGTTATATTGTCAATTATCTGGTGATGTTGCGCCTTTTCGCGAATGTACTTTGGTGCATGCAGCGCCATGCGGCCTCAGCAGCTGCATGTTGAAGAGATCCGATTTGTTTTATTCTACGCAATTCTCATTCGATTAACCGCATGAAGAAGTCAACTATGTCATACTTCTTTTCAATATGATGCCATTCGCATCCATCCGGATTCGTATATCAAGACAATATTTCTTATATTCCGACAAATGGATTATATTGTTGGTCTAAGCGGTGTACGATATATTAGTGTTGTATTATTCTATAGTGAAGCAGTAACGCCATCCGATAAAATTTTTGAAGACAAAGAGCAGAATCTCCTATTCAAGGCATAAAAAATCAACAGTGCGAAAATTGCAAATCCGAGTCCGTAAACAAACACATCAACGATCAAATCGCGAACAAGCTCAGCAGTTGATCTGCCAGCTTGGATAAGGGAGACCCAATTTTGCAAAATAGGTTGAAGCGATTAAACACAATCAACACGCAGTTGACGATTTCCTATTCGTCGCTGCTTGTGCTCATGATGACCGGCATTGTCGCAGCGGTCGCTATCCTGTTTTCCGAATATTTTATCAGCCAAAAGATCGATGTTACGCGCTCCTCCATGGAGTTTATTTCAAATTCCATCGAGAATCGCATGGACGATATTCGCAAAGTAACACAGTTAATCCGCCAGAATAGCGAGATAACGGAATCTGTGAAGAACGGCACACTATCAGAACCTGCGGAAGCCGCCCTCCGCAGAATCTATCTGTATGGCATGCGCTCTGTTATGTTTGTTACCCCGGATCGAAAGGTGCTCAATCCTGCGTTCGTAGAGGCCGATTATAGCCGCATGCTACAATACACCGGCTATGATGCCTTCAGCGAGGTGAACCGCGAAGAGCAATTTTCCAGTCCGCATTCCTACCCTTACTATAATGGTGACAATACAAACTATATGACGCGCATCAACTACTATTTTCGTATGCGCGATAAGCCCAGTCTGATCCCATATGGTACCATCGTCATCACAATTGAAAAAGATTCGCTTTTTCAGGACAGAACGGCGTTTGCCAACAAACAGCTGGACTATTTCTATATCATAGACGGAAATGGAAATGTCGTTTACAGCAATAATGGATATGACAAATCGGAACCCGTCTTGAAGCATGTCATCTCAATGTGCGATTCCAACTATTCCACCATGGTGGATCGCACACCGAGCAACACCTTTTTTCATAGCAACATCCCCTCCTACCCGGACTGGCATCTGGTTGGGGTACTCTCAACGCAAACCATATATGAAAGCGCCTCCAACCTCGTCGGCTTTATCATCGTGGTTGGCATTGTGGGCATTGCGATCGTCATTTTGCTCTCGTTCTTTATCTCTCGCCGCATCTCAAACCCCATTCAAAAGCTCTGCGCTGCAATGCATATTTTTGACGAAGGAACCATTCCGGCAAAGGTGGATATCAGCGGGCAAACCAACGAAATTGTAACGCTGGAGCACGGCTTTAACAAGATGATCGACAGCATCGAAGCGAATATCCAAACCATTTGTCAGGAGCAGGATGAGCGTAAGCTGGCGGAAATTGCCGCGCTTCGCTATCAGTTGCTCTCCTTGCAGCAACAGATCAATCCGCATTTTCTCTACAACACGCTCAACGTCATCAACTATCTGGCAGTAGAGGGAAGCGTAGATAAAATTCAAGGATTCCTCCAGTCCCTCACCCGGTTGCTCCGCGCAACGTTGAGTAACACGCATGAGGAAATCCCGCTGATGGAGGAATTCTCCATCCTAAAAGCGTATGCCCATCTCATGAAATATCGATATAAGGATATGTTTGAGCTTTCCATTGAAGCGGATAAACAGGCGCTCGTCTGTATGCTGCCGAAACTGCTGCTGCAACCGTTGGTCGAAAACTCCCTGTTTCACGGCATGCTGCCGGGCGGACAAAAAATTGCAATCTCGGTTGCGGCGGTTTGCGCCGATGGGCTGCTCACGGTTTCCATTTCGGATAACGGACAGGGCATCGCCGAGGATATGCTGGATAATCTTCTGAAGCAGGAGAAGAAATTCAACAGCATCGGTTTGAAGAATATCAACGACCGCTTGATTTTATGCTACGGAGAAGCATCCGGTTTGCAAATTGAAAGCAAATATGGATTTGGAACCACAGTTCGTTTCTCGCTGCCTGCGAAAATGGAGGAATAAATGAAAAAACTTAGGGCGCTGATTGTTGACGATGAATTCGCTTCCAGAGAGATGTTTAAGCGCATCGTTGATTGGACTGCGCTGGACTATGAGCAGCCGGTGCTTGCCACAAACGGCGCAGAGGCACTCAACCTCATGATCGCCAACCACTTTGATATTGTGTTTACAGATATCATCATGCCGATCATGGACGGGCTGGATTTCATCGCACGGGTGCGAAAGATCAAACCGCAGCAGAAAATCGTGATTATCTCCTGCTTTGAAAAGTTCGAGTATGCGCGCAGAGCAATCCGTCTCGGGGTTCAGGATTATATCGTGAAAGATCTCATGACGGACAATGAGATCAAAGCGTTACTGGTTGCGGTTCGGGCTGAGACAGAGACTCCGGCGTCCGCTCCGCCATGCGGCGGCCGGATGCACACCTTACTCAAAAGCGCGGCTTTGGGCGAGGACATCGCTTCTGAGCCAATGCAGTATAAATTTGTCTCCGTGTTCCTCGTTTCACCGGACGATTATGAAAATATGTGCTACCGCGAAGGGGCCGAAGTCGTCAACAGCCGTCTTGCGGCATTTGCCAAAAGCGTGAATTGCCTGTGCTACTATCATGACGGTAACGGGTTTATCTACATGCTCTTTGAAACAAGCGAGACCTATTCCCTGATGTACTTCATGAGCGTAACCTATGCTACCTCAGGCGCCATTCGACCCAAAGCGGAGGAGTTTGGCATCGGAAACATCACAATCGGCGTCTCCGATCCCGTGAAGAGCATCACCGATCTGCCGATTGCATGCCACGAGGCTCGCAAAGCGGTAGAGATGCGCATTACGGAAGGTCCGGAGAAGACCATATTGTACAACTGCATCCTACCCAAGCGCGATATGGTTGACTTTGACAGGATCAATTACCTGTTAAGCCGCGTCAAGAAACTCTGGACCAGCGCAAATCCAACGGTGATCGGGCTCATCGACAAACTCTATTCCATCGAGTTTTCATCCGGCTTCATCGATATGAACTACTATCGCTATATCAATTCCTCGCTCTGGTCAACGGTGATCTCTCTCTCTCAGCAAAGCGGCTATACGTTTGAGGAGATCTTCAGCGAATTGCCCTGCAACCTTGACGATGTCAACAGCATGGAATCCAACGAGATGATGGCGCAGTTCTTTAAATCCATGATTGTCAAATTCATCTCCTCCACAACGGATAGTAAGCAGGACGTCATCTCTTCGGCGCTTCGTATCATTGAGATGGAGTATATGAACGACATCTCGCTCTCTTACATTGCGGATAGCCTTCACATGCACAAAAGTTATCTTTGCCGGTTGTTCAAAGAAAAAATGGGCGAAAACATCGCCCACTATATCGAGAATGTCCGAATTGAGCGCGCCAAACACCTGCTGGCAAACACGCATCAAAAGCTATATGAGGTGGCAGAACTCGTCGGTTTCTCCTCCTATCAATACTTTTCTCTGATCTTTAAAAAGGTAACCGGATTATCGCCAACCGACTATCGGAAGCGGGCGATGGACGGGCTTAACGACCGAAGAGGCGGCTATCAGCAGGCAATCGACGAGTAGAAATCCGTGCTTCTGTTTACACAAATACAGGCAAAATCGGCCCTCAAATGTGAATCAAACAACACTCAAAAGAAAAAACAAACCTCCCGCCGCAATCAAACACGACGGGAGGTTTTCTCATCTGCGCTTCGCTCGCAGGAATGGTTTTTTCTCGTTAGTTCGCCTGATCCTTCATGATGTCCACATAGTTCTCTGCGGTAACCATGACGGCGGGTGTTCTTGTATCCATGCCGATCTCGGTGCCCTGGAGGATGCTGTTCATCAGATTCTCGGCAGACATGGAGCCAACGTCAACATAGTTGATGAACGCAGTCGCCTTAAATGCGGAGCCGCCATCCTTCTTGAACTCCAGCTTGGCAAGGTATCCGCCGATGCCAACGACGACGGCGTCCTTATCCAAGCCGGCCTGCTCCAGCGCTCTGGTTGCGCCGGCCGCGCCTTCATCGTTGATGGCCATGATGACCCAGTGCTTGATTTCCGGGTGTGCCGTGAAGGTTGCCGCTGCCTGGTCAAACGCTTCATCCTGCGGGCCGGTGTAGTCTACGCGCCACATACGGGCTTCGGGCCAATCCGGGAAATTCGTCATCCAAACTTCTTTTGCGCCATCCGTTCTGGGCACGCAGGAGGAGATGGTATCCGCCGCGAGAAGCAGAACGCCGGTGTCTTCGCCCGTCATGCCGTTCTCTTTGGCATAGTTGGCTGCCCATTCGCCGCAGGCTTTGCCAATGGCGAGCGCATCGATGCCAACATAGGGAGCAATCAGATTGCCGGATTCATCCATCAGCGCATCGTCGCATGCAACAACCGGAATTCCGGCTTCCTTGCACTTCTGAACCACAACACCGGAGAGCTTCTGATCCGGCGGGCAGGTCAAGATGCCGGCGACACCCTGCGTAATGGCATTGTCAATCGCCTGCAGATAAAGATCCGGATCCAGCTTTACGTCGATATACATAAAGTCAGATGCGCCCATCTCTTTGCACTTGGCGGCTGCCGCTGCGCCTTCGCCAATGAACCACTGTTGGTCGCCGGACTTATAGATACCGGCAATGACGATCTTTTCTGCCGGTGCGGGGGCGGCGGTTTCCGCGGCCGCTTCCGGCGCTGCCGTGGCTTCCACAGCCGCTTGCGTGTCCGTTGCAGGGGCTTGCGGCTGGCAGGCGGTAAACATGCTCAGTGCCAGAATCAAAACCAGAGAGAGTGTCAGTAGTTTTTTCATTTGCGTTCCTCCATAGCTATATTATTAAAAAGATGTTCAAGCACCTTTCTAATTCGGTGTTACGCGCGCCGCTTTGCGCGGAAATAGTCAAACGAGAGAGCGATGAGCAGCAGTGCGCCCTTTGCAACGTATTGCCAGAACGACTGGACGTTGATGATGGTAAGCCCCGTATTGAATCCCTGCAGAATCAGCAGGCCGACGAATGCACCCAGCAGTGAACCACTGCCGCCACTCATCGCAACGCCGCCGAGGATCGCCGCGGTGATTCCATCAAACTCCAACCCGACACAGGCTTGCGGTTGCCCGGTGTTCATGCGTGAGGCAAGAATCGCGCCGCCCAAAGACGCAAGCACACTCATGATGATAAATAGGATGTACGTCGTCGATTTATTGGAAATGCCAGCAAGTCGTGCCGCAACTGCGTTTCCGCCGACGGTATAGATGTTCCTCCCGAGTTGCATCCGCGTTAGAACAACATAGAACACGACAAACATCAATACCATGAACAGAATCGGGAACGGGATGCCGAGAACCTTTGCCGTGCCCAGCGAGAGAAAGAATGGATTGGTAATCAGAATGCTTTCCCCGTTGGATATGATATAACAAAATCCGCGAATAATCTGCTGGGAAGCCAGCGTAACAATAAATGCACTGATCTTCATCTGCGTGGTGAAGAAGGCATTGATTGCGCCAACGACAACGCCGATGGCAAGAATCACAACCAACACCACGCCGACATTCACATTCGCACGGAGCAGGATGGCGGCAACCACACCGGAGAATGCTGCCGTAGAGCCAGGCGAGAGGTCCATCAGCCCGCCGATGAGGAGCATCGCCTCACCAACGCAGATCAATCCGCTTAGCGAACCGGCGGTAAACACATTTCTAAGGTTGCGCGCTGTAAAGTAGTTTGGATTTAAGAGCGAAAAGATGGCTACGACGGCAATTAACGCCACCAGCAGACCCAGATTGTCCCCGCGCAGGATTTTCTTGATCGCAATGCCAAATTTGCTTTGCGACCCAGCTTCCTTTGACTTACTCATCAATGTGTTCCCTCCGTTTTTGTGTGATCCAGCATTGCATAGGATAGGATTCCTCGCTCTGTTGCATCTTTTTGTTGAATATCCGCGGTCACCTGACCGTCCTTGAGCACGATGATGCGATCGGATAATCCGATTACCTCCGGAAGTTCGGAGCTGATGAACAGCACGGCAATCCCTCTGTGTGCAATGCTGCATATCATGCGATAGATTTCGCTCTTCGCGCCAACGTCAATTCCCTTGGTCGGCTCGTCAAAGATGATCAGCTTCGGCTCCATCGCCATCCATCTGGCGAGGATGATTTTCTGCTGATTACCGCCGGAGAGGTTGATGACCGTCTGCTCCGGAGACGGGGTTTTGATATTAAACTCATGAATCAGTTGTTTTGCCAGCGAGCGATCCCGCTTAAAGTTGATAAACCCGGCAACCGTATATTGCGGTACGACCGCCAGCGTAACATTCTCGCGCACGCACTGCATCAGGGACAATCCTTCGAGTTTTCGATCCTCCGGCGCAAGTGCAACGCCCATGCGCATGGCGTGCTTTGGAGAGCGCGGAACGTAGGGTCGTCCACAGAGTTTCATGCTGCCTTTTTTGATCTTGTCCGCGCCGAAGATGGCACGCGCAATCTCCGTTCTCCCAGCGCCAGCCAGCCCCGAAAGGCCGACGATTTCGCCCGCACGTACTGTTAGTGAAACGTCCTTGAGTTTGTCTGTTGTAACGCCGGATAGCTCCAGCACCGTCTCGCCCATCTCCTGATTGCGATTGAGATGCAGGAATGCGTCTCCGATATCGCGCCCCACCATCAAACTAACCAATTCGGATTCGTTTGTCTCTGCGGTGCACCGCTCCGCTACGAACTTTCCGTCCTTGAGGATGATCGCGCGGTCGGTGATCTGAAACATTTCACTGAGCCGATGGGAGATATAGATAATGGCTTTCCCCTGACTCTTTAACTTGCGAATAATCTCAAACAGCACCTTGATTTCCGATTCGGTCAAGGGAGCCGTTGGTTCGTCGAAGCAATAGATGTCCGCTTCCCGCGCATACGCCTTCATGATCTCTACCATCTGCTGATAGGCCACCGAGATGTTTTTGACATGGACGCTTGGCGAGAGCGGAAGACCGAATTCGTCGATAATTGCCTGTGCCTTGGCGTTGAGCAGTTTGTAGTTGATAAACCCATGCTGCGTCGGGATACGCCCTAGAAAGATGTTTTCGGCGACGGATAGATACTGGGCAAGCTGCCGTTCCTGATAGATCACGCTGATGCCCGCCTTGATAGCCTCGTCCGGGTTTGCGTAACAAACCCGATTTCCCATCATATAGATTTCTCCGGATGTGGGCTGATAGTCGCCATTTAATATCTTTAGCAAGGTCGATTTCCCCGCGCCGTTCTCGCCTACAAAGGCAACAACCTCTCCGCGATTGACGGTAAAACCGACCGAATCGAGCGCTTTGACACCGGGAAATTGCATAGATATATTCCTGAACTCTAGAAAAGGCTGCATAGCTGAAAGCCTCCGAAATGCTTTGATTGGCTTATGGATTGGACTTGGATTTATTTTATTGCCTCTGCTGGAGTACGAAAATAAGAGGAATTAGCGGTAACTTATAAGTTATTGACGTAAATTTTGAAACGCTGAAAACCAGTTAATATTACCCATAGAAATGTCAATACTTTTGATTCACCGTGGAATCCGGCTTTGATATTCTACCACTATAAATGGAAGGAGATGCACGATGGACAGCAGAGATCGTATTCTAAGTACGTTTGCAAAGGTCAGAACAGATCGTATTCCGGTATGCCTCTTTATTCAGGATCAGGGTCATTTGCTCAATCAGCTGCACCCCGAACTGGCGGAGGACGAATACGACGCACTGCAAAAAGCATCGGTCGATTTCCAGCGCGAAATGGGCGCGGATGTGTTTTTACGCATTTTATTTGACGAGGCACTCCCGCAGCACGTCCTATTTGGCGGCGTCAATATTTCAAAGAGCACAAAAAACTGGCAGGTGAGCTCCACCGAGCGCCAAAGCGGCTCAACCCACGTAATCGCATCAACCATCAAGACGCCGGATGGCACGCTGACGCAGGAATTTTCCATCAATCGTTTATATGATAGAACGCTCATGTTTGCCTGCACAAAAAAGCCGGTGCAGTGCGAGCAGGATCTCGACGTCGTCATGGCGCATGAGCCGGACATGAGCGACGAGTTTGCGCAGTCCATTCGTGACCGGGTCAAGCGTATGAAGCAATATGTCGGCGGGGATGGCGTCGTTGGCGCTTGGGTGCCCTATGGCCCGTTTAACAACGCGTCTCATCTAATTGAACTGGATGAGTTGTACTCCCTGTTTCTCTTTGATGAAGAGTATTATGAAAAGTTGATGCGCTTTTCACTCACGCGCTTCAACGATTATATCCGCGCCTATATGGATACGGAGCTTGATGCCTACTTCATCGGCGGCAATGTCCCCGGCGGGTTCATGGGCAAGAAGAATTATGACAAATATGCCCTTCCTTATGAAAAGGCGTATATCGAGCTCTTCCAGAGTGAGGGTAAGCCCTGCATCTATCACAACTGCGGTCAAATCATGTCGCTTATCGATTCCTATAAAGAGTTGGGGAGCCGCATTGTAGAGCCCTTCTCTCCGCCGCCGCTCGGAGACACAAATCTAGAGCATGCCGTGGATGTCATCAACGGGGATTACATCATGCATTGCGGCGTAGATCAGGTAAACATCATTCAAAAAGGAACGGTGGAGGATGTTGTTGAGGCAACGCGTAGAACGGCGCTCGCCGCCAAGATGAAGGGCTGTAACATCATTCAAAACGCGGACTTCTTTGAATATGGTACCCCGATCGAGAATATCAAAGCGTTTGTGGACACAGCTCTGCGCTACGGCAAATACTGATGAGCGCGCTGAAAACAACCTATAAAGGCATAGAAGCATATCTTCTTCAGGACGGCGAACTTTCCGTCATTTTATCCAATTACGGTGCCAAGCTGCAGAGCATCCGGTTTCAAGACAAGGAATACCTCGTGCAAAACACCAGTTCCGATCTTTATCGCATTTCTCAGCATGGAGACAGCTTTACGCAAGGCGAATTCTCTGGATTTGACGACATGTTCCCCAATATTTCAGCCGGATTATACGTTGGCGGTGCCTTTGACGGAACCCCGCTCCCTGATCATGGCGAGGTTTGGTCGGCAAGTTGGGACGGCGAAATCACGGATACTGGTGTGCGGCTCTCCATCTTAGGGGTTGTTCTCCCCTACCGCCTGGAAAAACAAGTGCAGGTAAGCGGCTCCAACATCATGCTAAATTACACGCTGACGAACCTGTCTGAGCATGCCTATGAATTTATCTGGGCCGCGCATCCGCTCTTTGTGTTGGAGGAAGGCACGCGTCTGGATCTTCCAAACGTAACGCAGATTGTCAATGTCTTTGGCGGACAGCGATATCTGGGCGAGGACGGGCAGAAGCACGGCTGGCCAATTTCAAATGACCTGCGCGATCTAAGCGGTCTTGCCCCGTCCAATCGATGCCAGAGTAAATACTATGTGGAAAACGAGCGCGAAGAAAACCGTTCCCACATCATTTATGCGGACGGAACAATCATATCCCTCCTCGGCATCAACGCGCCCTATCTCGGTGTTTGGGTGGACGAAGGCGTAGAGATGAATTGCGTCGCACCCGAACCCTGCACCGGGGCTTACGACACGCAAGCGCGCGCACACAACAGCGGGCGAATCAGCAAAATCGAGCCGCACGCAACAAACCATTTCGGAGTGATCCTATCGTTTGAAGGAGTAAAAGCACAATGAACTCGAGAGAAAGAACCTTACTGGCGTTGCATCACGAGCAGCCTGACCGCCCGCCGGTTTCCGCAACCTATACGCCGGAGGTCGCCGCCATGCTGCGCGCGGAATTTGGCGGCGATGGCGAGGACCTTGGCTATGTGATGGGAAATGATTTGATCAAAACAGCGGTTGGAATGGAGATGAGTTACTATCTCTATCCAACCGGAACATACACCTGTAAGTTTGGCGTGGAATGGCAAAACGTGCGCAACGAAACGGGCGCCTATACCGAGATCATCGGCGGAGCGCTGATGCATGATGAAGACGGCGCAAAACTCGCGGCATACCAAATTCCCGATCCCGACGAACAAAGCCAATATCAGCCCCTGCGGGAGAACGTCCGCCGTTACGGCGCTGAAAAGTTCATCATCGGCTCCTGCCAATGCTCCATATTTGAGACCGCATGGTATCTGCACGGGATCGAGGCGACGCTGATGGACATGATCGCCGATGAGGACTATGCAAATGAGATGTTTGATAAGATCATGGAGTTTCCGCTCAAAGCGGGACTGCATATGATTGACGCGGGCGCAGACATGATCTGGCTTGGCGACGACATCGCAACACAGCGAAACATGATGATGTCCCTGCCCATGTGGCGCAAGTATTTTAAAACGCGATACGCGAAAATATTCGCCGCGTTTAAAAAGCGCAACCCGAATATCTTTATCGCGTATCACTCCTGCGGGAACTGTCAGGATACATTCGACGATTTCATCGAGATCGGGCTGGATGTCATCAATCCCATTCAGCCGCTGTCGATGGATCCATATCTCATCAAGCAGCGTTACGGGGATAAGCTCACGCTTTTTGGCGCGGTCGATGTGCAGATGCTGCTGCCGTTTGGAACGGCGGAGCAGGTGACCAGTACCGTTCGGGACTATCAGCAGCGGCTCGGTGCAGGAGGCGGTTACATCCTTTCCCCCGCGCACCACATCCAGTCCGACACCAGCATGGAAAACATCAAGGCGTTTTACGCGGCGGCATTGGGAAAAAACGCGTAGCATAACGGATCAATCGCCACTCTGCTATGTTGTTCGCCGCAAAAACAACATTCAGTAAGCACAAATTTGAAAAAGAACGATAAAGCGAGGTATCCAATGAATTCGAGAGAACGAGTAATTGCTGCGCTGAACCATCAGCAGCCGGATCGCTGCCCCATCGACCTTGGCAGCAACGGTCAAACCGGCATGAATGTCAGCACCATGTACAAGTTCCGCAAGGCGCTGGGGCTGGACGAGCATCGCCTTAACGTGCTGGAGCCGTTTCAAATGCTCGGCGAAGTGGAGGATGATCTGCGGCGCGCGGTCGGCGGGGACGTCATCGGCCTTTGGAACACGGGCAATATGCTGGGCTATCAAAACGATCATCAGACCAAGTGGCAGTTGGGTGACGGAACGCCGGTATTCATGGGCTCCAAGTTTACCTATGACGTGCGCGAGAACGGCGACACGCTGGTGTATCCCCAGGGAGATCGCAGCGTCAAGCCAAGCGTCTGCATGCCGGCAAACGGTTCCTTCTTCGATTCGATCGATCATTTTGACGAAGCGTTTGATATGGACTTGGACGAGGATCAATTGACGCCTTTGGAGGATTTTCGCGACGACTTTGCCCTCGCGACGGATGAAGAAGCGCGGTATTGGGAGACAAAGTCGCATGAGTTGTTCGAAGGGACCGATTATGCGGTGATGGGCGTCTTGGGCGGCGCGGGTCTTGGCGACGTCGCAATGGTGCCGGGTCCATCCGTCAAACACCCCAAAGGCATCCGAAAGGTGGAAGAGTGGCTCCTCGCGCATGTGCTCTACCCGGACTATATCAACGAGATTTTCTCATATCAGACCGAGATTATGCTGAAGAATCTGGAGATCTATCGGCAGGCCGTCGGGAACCGCATACAGGTCATCTGGGTTTCCGGAACAGATTTTGGCACGCAGAACGGAACGTTTACCAGTCTGGATACATTCCGGCAGCTCTACAAGCCATACTATAGCCAGATCAACAACTGGATTCACCAGAACACCGCATGGAAAACCTTCTACCACACCTGCGGACGCATCAATACGCTGTTGGACGATTTTGCGCAGATCGGAATCGACTGCCTCAACCCGGTTCAGTTCAGCGCCATTGAGCACGGCGACGGGTTTTCACCCGCGGCGTTGAAGGAGAAATATGGGGACAAATTCGTGTTCTGGGGCGGCGGCGTGGATACGCAGAGAACGCTCCCCTTTGGAACACCGGAAGAGGTGCGCAAAGAGGTGCAACAGCGCGTTGAGATTCTCAACCAAGGAGGCGGATATGTGTTCGCCAGCATCCACAATGTCGTCGCCAAAGTGCCGCCGGAAAATCTTCTGGCTATGTATGAAGCGGTACTGGGAAAGAAGCTGCCCTATCAGGCGTAACACCCTCTGCTGCCATCGATTGATACGGCATGTCTAAGCTAAATCAAAAAAGCTTGTCGCACGCATTTTGCCGACGACAAGCTTTTTGATTTTTCTACGTAGAGCGCGGGCAGAGGAGTCACCACGGACTCCGTCCGCACAGCAGAGCAACATCCCTCGTTCCGGCTTCATCTTACGCCCTTAAATACACCCACTTTTACATGATATAACAAGTGCCTCATATGGAAGCATTGTCCCGCTGTTGTTCCTGGTCAAATTGGACAGTATGACTTCTCCCGTCGGTATTTCAGGCAAATCAACCTCGCCGTTATGCATATTGCAAACAACGGTAACCGTTTCGTCGCCCAGCTCGCGCTGATACGCGAAAATCTGCCCATGCTCCGTCCAGAGTGGAACATACGATCCATATTGCAGCGTTTTGCTGCCGTTTCGCAGCGCAATCAGCGTTTTATAGAAAGAAAGTACCGAGTCCGGATCCTGTTCTTCCGCCTCCACATTGATCACGTTGTAATTCGGGTTTATCATGATCCACGGCGCGCCCACTGCAAAGCCCGCGCTCCTTGCCGCGCTCCACTGCATCGGCGTCCGCGCATGATCACGACCTTTGTGCAGAATTCCCTTCCATGTTTGAGCAAGACGCCCCGTGATGCGCGCCTCATTGAGAGCGTTGATGCCCTCGATATCGCGAATCGCCGATTCATCGGGAAACGGAGTGTTCGTCATACCGAGTTCTTCGCCCTGATAGACAAATGGTGTACCCCGCAGAAGGTACATGGCAACGGCAAGCATCTTTGCCGAGCGGATGCGAAGCTCCTCCGTTTCCATGCTGCCAAAGCGCGACACCGCGCGTGCCTGATCATGATTCGACCAAAATAAGCTGCCCCAGCCATGTTCGGTGGCAGTCTGCCAGCGGTTGATCACTACTTTGAATTGCCGGAGTGTCCAAGGAACCGGATCGTATTTCCCATTCGGACCATCGTCAATCTCCATCAAATCAAACGGAAAAATCAGGTCAAATATACCCGCCTCTTCATCAAGCATCCGCGCGCCTTCCTCCGGCGATGTAAACGGAGCCTCGGCGAGGCACAGGCAATCCCTGCCCGCATAGCAATTCTTCCTGAGTTCACGCAAATATTCATAGAACTTTGGCCGGTTGGCAAAGCGTTCCACCGCGAGTGTGTAACCGGCGGCATTCGATTTACCTGCGCCGTCCGGCAGGCCCGCATCCTTTGCGATGCAGTTGATCACGTCCATGCGAAATCCGTCCACACCGCGGTCGAACCATCGGTTAACCATATCATAGACTTCCTGCCGGACTGCGGGATTTTCCCAGTTTAAATCGGGCTGTTTTTCGGAAAACAGATGGAGATAATACTGTCCCGTCGCCTCGTCCAACTTCCACGCGGATGGCGCAAAAAAAGAAGCCCAGTTGTTCGGCGTGCCGCCGTCTTTTCCATCACGCCAGATATAGTAGTCACGGTACGGGTTATCCTTCGCCTTGCGGGATTCCCTAAACCATGCGTGCTCATCCGAGCTGTGATTGACCACGAGATCCATCACGAGTTTGATATCGCGTGCGTGAAGCCCTTCCAGCAGCGCGTCGAAATCCGCCAACGTGCCGAACTCCGCCATGATGTTCTCATAGTCGCGGATATCGTAGCCGTTGTCGTCGTTTGGCGAATCATATACCGGGCAGAGCCAGATTGCGCCGATGCCAAGGGACTTGAGATAGTCCAATTTTTCGATGATGCCTCTGAGATCGCCGATGCCGTCTCCATTCGTGTCCAGAAAGCTGCGCGGGTAGATTTGATAAAACACCCGCTCTTTCCACCATGCCTGTTTCATTGCCAATTGCTCCCTGTTTTATCGCGACATGCAGACAGGCAGTTGCCCGCCCTGCAAGCGTATTTCGATTGAATCGTCGTTGATCGGGGAAATTGATTTTGCGCGACCTCTCCTGAGCAAATGAATCTGTTCAAACAACTCTGCGGCAAATGGCTCTCGCCCCACGCGATTCCAGGGCATACAACGCCGATTATCTGGATCAAATCCACCTGAGAGTAGTTGCTCATCACCATAATAAACCGAAATACCGCCCGGAAACAATGACGACATTTGATAGCAATTCATAACCGACTTCCGATTCCCCTTTGCATACCATAGAATACGCGGGATATCATGGGTGCTGCAGAATTGAAACATTCCCTCCTGCCAGGATTCCGGCGTAAGCGCAAAATACCGTGTCAAACGATCGCAAAATTGCACCGCGTCGATTGAACGGAGAAGAAAGAAATCGCGAATCGCAAAATAAACCGGGTAGTTCATCACCCCATCGAACAATCCTTCCGACATCCATCGTGTCGGATCGCTCCAAATCTCACCGATGATATACAGGTTAGGGTTAAGTTGTTTCATGCGCGCATGAAACTCCCGCAAAAACGAAGGGTGAATTTCATCCGGCACATCCAGGCGCCATGCATCCACCGCGCAGCGTTTCGTCCAGTATTCGGCAGCTTCCATCAAGTGTTCCGCCACCGCCGGATTTTGCGTGTTCCATTTGGGCATATCCGGCGCAAATGCAAATGTGTTATAGGGAGAGCGTCCAACGTACCCACCCGAAACGAATGATTTTACCGCGTCCGGATCCGTCACCTTAAACCAATCCAAGTATGGCGACGCGACGGAGCGCTCCGCAACATCTTGAAACTCCAAAGATTTCCAGGAACCGTGATTAAACACGCCGTCGAGCATAATGCGCATGCCGTTCTCATGCAGCGCATCGCAGAGGCGTACAAAATCCTCCTCCGTGCCGAGTCCGGGATCGATCGCGCGATAGTCAATCGTATCATAGCGGTGAACGCTGCCGGCTGCGAAGATTGGATTGAGGTAGACACCCGTCACGCCCAGTTTCTTTAGGTAGGGAATCGCATCCCGAATGCCCTTTAAATCTCCGCCGAAATATGCGTTGCGATCCGTAATCGGATCGCTGTTCCAATTTGCCTTGCCGGCACCCCTACGAAAGCGGTCCGGGAAGATTTGGTACCAGATCATATCCTTCGCCCAGGCAGGCGCAGGTTGCGGGGCATCATCAAACACAAAGCTGACAAAAAACGGGCGAATCAAGCGCTCCTCAGCGGACTGCGTGACGCCACGCTCATCCAGCACAAACGTGCCTTCCAGCGAATACAACACAAAATGATAGCGTAGTTTATGTGTTTCCATCCGCTTTTTGAGCACGTAATATTCAAACTCCGAATCGTTGTATGTCAGCGGGACTTCAATAGCTTCCAAACGCGGCAGCATTGCACCGCTTGCATCCAGTTCTGTATCACACGGATCGCAGTTCAGGCATTCGACGCGCTGAATCATGCCGCTTGCCACGCGCAGCACAAGCCGCAGCGTACGATCCGGCTCTACCACCTGCCAAGGAGCCAGCGGAAAATGGGTCACATGCAAATTCTTGATCAAAGAGTACCTGCCTATTCCTTCAAAGTTCCGTCAAGCGCTCCGCCCTTGATCAGATACTTCTGAAACACGATATAAATCAGTAAAATCGGGACGACCGCAATCAGGGACGCGGCAAAGATCAGGCTCCAGTCGCTGACATGCTGTCCCTCAAAGAGTTTGATCGCGATGGGGAGTGTCCTGTTTTGCGGCGATTTGATCAGCGTAAGCGCAAGCAGGAACTCATCCCAAACATTGGAGAATGCGAGGATGCCAAATGTCGCAATCGCGGGCTTGCTCAGCGGCAGAATCAGGTGCCAATAAATCGTAAACCTGCCGCCGCCATCTACGGTCATCGCCTCCTCCAGTTCGCGCGGAAAACTCAAGAAAAAGTTGCGCAGAAAATAGGTGTTCGCCGCGATTCCGGTTCCGGTATAGATGATGACCAATCCCCAGAAGCGATCGACCAACTTGAGCGACTGCATGAGCGTAAACTGGGCAACGAGATTGGTAATCGGCGGCACCATCATGCTAAAGAGAAACAGGTTGAAGAAAAACTCCCTGCCCGGAAACTGCATCCGCGCAAACCCGTAGGCGGACATGGTTGAGATCACGACGATCAGGCTCGTTGCAATCAAAGACACCAACACGCTGTTGAGAAAATATGCGCCAAAATGATTGGACTTCCACGCGATCACGAAGTTCTCCAGATAGAGACTCTTAGGAAACAAAATCGGCGGATACGGCATTGAAAACGAGTGCGGCGTCATCGCCGTTGCCAGCATATAGAGAAACGGCAATAGCGCAATGGCGGAAAACAGGCAAAGCCCAAGATAGACGGGCAGCTGCCCACCGGTTCTATGCGAGCGCTTGATCCGTTGTATTTGCATGTCAATTCACCGTCTCTTTCGCAAGCTTCCGCTGGAGAAACGAGAGCGCGAATATGATGACGCCCATCATCACCGACTGCGCGGCAGCATAGGAAAAGTCAAAGTTGGTAAACGCCGTGGTGTACATGTAGTTCATGAGCTCTTGTGTGCGCCCGAGGGGAGCGCCGTTTGTAATCATCATCACATGGATATACGCCCCGAACGCACCGATGGTCAATACCGTCAGCAGATAGAGGGATGTGTTTCGCACCATCGGCATTGTCATGCGGAAAAAGGTCTGTATCCGGTTTGCCCCGTCGATCTGCGCCGCTTCATAGATCTGTCTCGGGACGCCCTGGAGCGCCGCCAGATAGATGAGCATCGTCCAGCCTGTGCCTTTCCAGATGCCGAACAACCACAGAACAAAGTTTGCCGACCATTCATTCTGTAAAAATGCGATCGGGGTCTGAATGATGCCGAGCTGCATCAGCGCATAGTTGATCAGCCCGCCGTTGCCGGAAGCGAAGATATACTTGAACACCAGAGACACAACGACCCATGATGTGATGACCGGAATATAGGTGATCACCTTAAACGCGGTCTGCCCCTTGTTTGCGGCGTTGATGAGGCTTGCCAATATCAGTCCCAACAGCATTTGCCCGGGAACCGTTACCAGCGCGTAGAGTGAGGTGTTGCGCAGCGCCAGCAGCCAGTTTCCGTCCTTAAAAAGCTTTACATAGTTCGAAAGCCCGAGAAATGCCCCTGTCTGGTTCTTGATGATGTTGTACGCATTCAGACTGATCTGAATGTTGCGAAGCAGCGGATACAGCACAAACAGACACATCAGTATCAGTCCGCCGCCGATGAACGGGAGAACCTGAAGCCATTGCCTGACTCCGAGAGCAAATCTGCTGTTGTGCTTGTTGTATGCTTGCAATGGCGGTTCCTCCTCGTCCTGCGGTTCCCTGCAAAACCCGTTTGTGATGGTTCTTCATCGATACAGCGGGGACGCAGAGTTTAGCATCCCCGCTGTATCCAGTTCACTCTATTCCCTTATTTCAGCAGAGGATCAATCTGGGCTGCGGCGGCGTCCAGTGCGTCCTTTGCGGTCGCTTCGCCGCGGATCACGGTTTCAAATGCCTGACCAAGGATCGTGTCGATCTGTCCCCAGTTGGCGTTTGGTGTGCGCGGTTTTGCGGTCTTGAGCTGTTCCAAATATGCCGCAAGATACGGAGAAGCGCTGGTGTCCACCTTGTCCATTGCGCTCTTAACCACCGGGATCATACCGGCTTTGGTCATGGCGAGCTGTGCTTCGTCGCTGAGCATATACTGCATGAACTTCCACGCGGCGGTCTTATGCGCGGAGCCTGCAAACATGACGATATCTTCGCCGCCAACGACGGAGATCCCGCCCGCGGTTCCCGCCGGCATTGCGGTCGCCTGGCTGGCAAATGTTGTCGTATTGGAGCTAAAGAACCAGGGGCCTTCGGAGATCATGGCATAGTTACCCGCGCTCATGCCGCCCCATGCATCCGGCTGTTCTCCGATGATCGCAGGGCTGATTACGCCATCCTTGTACCAGGAAGCAATGGTATCCAACGCCGCAACGGAAGCATCGCTGTTGAGATATCCTGTTGCAACCGTGTAATCATCGCTGGTCAGGTTACCGCCGAGGGACCAGAAGTACGGCAGCATCGCCCAGGTGTAGGTTCCGGCAATCGTAAAGACCCACTTCTCGTTGGCGGGGTCGTTGTACTGCTTCGCCAGAGCAACCAATTCGTCCAGCGTCTTCGGCGGTTCACTCAGGCCGCACGCCTTGAGGAAGTCCATATTCCAGACGGCGGCGGTCGTGTTGGTGTTCAGCGGCAGGCCGTAATAATCCCCCGCGCTGTAGTTGGTCTCCATGGGTGCGGTCAAGGCGTTGTCTTTGATCGCAGAGAACCCGTCATACGAAGAAAGGGGTTCCAGAGCGCCGAGTTTACCAAGCTGGGAAACCCAGGTGATGTCCATACGCATCACATCGGGTGCCGCGTCGCCGGAGGCCGCGGTGATCACCTGCTGCTGCAGGCCGTCCACCGGCATGCGAACCGCATCCACCTTGATGCCGGGGTTCGCCGCTTCAAAAGCGGGAACGATCTCGTTTAAAAAGATCTGCTCTTCGCCTTCGCTATAGGTGTGCCAAAACACAATCGTTTCCGGCTCGGCGGGCGCTTCGGTTGCCGTCGCTTCTGCGGTTGCAGCAGGCGCTTCCGTTGCGGTTGCTTCCGTTGCGGGCGTGGCTGTGCCCGCGCATGCCGTCAGTGCCGATAGCACCATGATGAGTGCCGCCAGCAGAGCAAGGCTTTTTTTCAAAGACATATTCATTCTCTTCCTCCTGGTTATTTTTCATTTTATCACCGTCTCTCGAGCAACGGTGAAAAATAATTGTAATCGCTTACATTTTATTGTGAAAGAATAGGCGGAACAATCCGCCTGATGAAATTACGGTTTATCGCGTGCTTTCGCGCAGAACGATGGCAACCTGGATGAGGCTGTTCTGAACAGAGTTTGTGGCGTCCTCAATGGAGGAGAGCAGAATATTTGCAGCCTGACGGCCAAGCTGAAACACATCGATGTCCACGGCGCTCAGTTTCGGCGTGGAAAGTTCGCTGATGGGTGTATTGTCAAATGTAATCACTTGAATTTGTTCTGGAACGGCGATATTCGCCTGTTGCAGCGCGCGCACCACGCCAAAGGCTACCGCATTGTCTGTGCAAACAATGCCATCAACGTCCAGCCCCTCCGATAGAATCCGTGTAACGGACATCGCGCCATCCTCTGCCGACATGCAGCCGAGAAACACCAGCCGCTCGTCATAGCGTAATCCGGATTGTTCCAGAGCCGCAGAGTAGCCCGTCAAGCGCTCCTTCACAAACGATTTGTCGAGCGATGAACTGACAAAAGCAAGGCGTTTGCTGCCGCTATCAATCAACTTTTGCGTCGCCAGTCTGCCGCCCATCTCGTTGTCCAGATCAATCCAATTGTAGTCCCGATTCTGACTTTTTCCGATGACAACGAACGGAAGCTCCGCTTCCCGCAGCATCGCGAGAATGGATCTTTTCGCGAGCGCCATCGGCAGAATGATTCCCTCAACACGGCGCTCCATCACAAGCTTTCTTAGGTTGTGTTCGCCGGTCTTGTCATTTGAAATACTGATAATCAACAGGTAATATCCCTGTCTGCCAAGCGCGGCTTCCATTCCGTATTGGATGCGCAGAAAATAGTCGTTCCCATATGTTTCCGTGTTGGTGCTGTCAATAACAAATGCGATGGTCGATGTGCTGTGGTTTGCAAGGCTCCGCGCTACAAAGCTTGGCTGATAGTTGAGCGCATCCATGCTGCGCTGCACCTTTTCCGCCGACTTTTTTGCAATCAACGGGCTATGATTGAGATAACGAGAGACCGTCGCGGTGGATACCCCGGCGTGTTTGGCAACATCGTCAATCGTTACGCTCATGATGCATCTCCAAGTAAAAATTGGTAGCGGTTACAAATATGAGAATATCACAGCGCTGAAATTTGTCAAGAATAAAATGCGTTACCGATCCAGTTATTTTTTCAGCAGCGTATCTCCGTCTATTCTTTTATAATCTTATTTTGCAGTTGACTGGAATACCCGGCTTATTAAGAAATTCCTACGAGGAACGGCTAGCACTCAGAAGGTAAATCAAAACCACCTGCGGCAATAGCATCCGCATATCGCTCAAAGATCTGTCCATCGATTCCAATGATTTCATCAAAGGGAATGACCGCACCGGCGCTGGACAGAATGACCACCCGCTCCGAACTATCTATCCTTTTAACCGTGTCGATAACAGTCCTATAAGCGCCGCCGTCCTTTTTTGTATCCGGCTGAAAGTAGGTAATTGCAATCTCGGGGTGCTCCTTTATCCGCTCCACAATCACCTGCATCCGGTCGCTCAACGCGCTCTTGATGCATTCGTCCAGCTCTATCCGTTCGCTCGTCAGCCGCGCGGTTTCGCTGATGGCGTTGGCATAACCGGCCAGCGCGGCGAAAGGGGAAAACTGCGCCGCCCGATCCATAACCGGCATGTGCGCACGCGTCGCAGAGACATGGTGCGGCAGATGGATGATGTCGTCATATGGTTCCGTCATGCCTTATGACCCCCGATCTGGCTGTTGCGGTCAATCGTTGTCGCGCCTTCCCTCAGATTCATACCCCGTAAAATGGCGTTCTTGCCATGCTTTTTCTTGATCTCGAGCATAGCCCGTTGCATCCTTTTCTCTCGTGCAAGCTCTGTTTCCTCGGCTTCTTTTTTCATCCCCACAGCCGCATAGTCCGTAAATAAATCAAGCTGTTCAAAGCCGCCTACCTTTTGCATTGTCGCCTCGTCGACAACACGATTCGCCGAGATATTGACCCTTCTGACCAAAAGGTTCTTGTCAACGGTGCGTTCAAACAGTTCCGTGACGGCATCCAGAATCAGCTTTGCAGAAGAGGTTCGCCTGCCAAGATTTACCGTTCCGTGCGCCGCCTTCGGCGTCGAGCGCCCGTAGTGGTCAACCTCAATCGCTCCATGATATGCGTTTCGTATCCGTACGTCTGTCAGGTTTTCAATATCGTATCCAACCGTCAGGACGATTTGGTCGGTCACAAGCCGTCTATCCACCAAATCGAGTGCCAATTGGTCTGCCATTTCGCGCACGATGAGTTTCGCTTTGTCAGCGGAATAGGCCTCATGCAGCACCTGTCCAGAGCATATGCAGTTGGTGCTCGGCTTATACGCTTTGATATCGGCAATCGTGCATGGTTCCCATCCCCACGCATGGTCGATCAATAGTTCGGCATTGATGCCAAAGAGTTTGTACAATAAGGCCTCGTTGTAATAGTCGGACATTTTCCCGAGCGAGCACCGCGCAATATCCCCCATCGTGAAGAGACCGTATTCTTCGAGCTTCTTTGCGTAGCCAGCCCCGATGCGCCAAAAATCCCGCAGGGGTCGATGGGACCATAGAAGGCGACGATAGCGCATCTCGTCCAATTCGGCAATGCGCATACCGCAACTGTCCGGTAAGGTGTGCTTTGCCTGAATGTCCATCGCGACCTTGCTCAGGTAGAGATTCGTGCCGATTCCCGCTGTTGCCGTAATCCCGATTGTATTCAGCACATCCAGAACCATCTGCTTGGCAAGCTCGTAGACCGAGAGATGATGGGCCTCCAAATAGTTGGTTGCGTCAATGAATACCTCGTCAATGGAGTAGACATGAATATCTTCAGGCGCGATATATTTTAAATAGATATTGTAAGCCCGCGTGCTGTATTCGATATAGAGCGCCATTCTTGGCTGTGCGACAATGTAGTCCAACGCGAGATGCGGCGAGGCCTTCAATTCCAGATCGTCGCAGGAAGTACCCGTAAAGACCTGTTTCGGGGCTGAACGCTGCCGCACGGCATTCACCTCCCGCACCTTCTGCACAACCTCGAACAACCTCGCTCTGCCGGAAATGCCGTATGCCTTCATAGACGGGGAAACGGCAAGGCAGATCGTTTTTTCAGTGCGGCCGATATCCGCAACGACAAGGTTCGCGGTTAAGGGGTCGAGCCCCCGTTCCACACACTCGACCGAAGCATAGAATGATTTTAAGTCGATTGCGATATAGCTTCTATTCTTCATGCTTCTTCTCCAGCTGTCCAGCAATACTGAGCGGCGTACCGCCCGCCGCAGGTTGGATGATACGCGCCGTACGATGATGGCGCTCAATCCACCCGTCCGATCGTAAGTGCGGCTACATCTCGTAATCGCATTGTACACTTGGCGTATTCCTTTTGTCAACGTACATTTGTTCGTATTAGACTTGGCATTCCAGTGCCGGGTCATCTATCCCCAAAGCCCCGGCGGAATCGGAAGTCTGCTCACCCGCTCCATGCCACAACGCACATGGGCGTACCAAAAAAACCGCGAAGCAATCAGCATCGGCGAACATCCCCTTTGCCTCTCCGTCGGTCTGGAAGTCATGATCGATCTACTGCCGATCTTTAGCAGGTGATCGAAAGATGTATCACCCACAATTCGGAGTGTGCTTTGAGTAATCTGCTGCTTCATATCCATTATATGCTGATTCGCGAGGATCTCTTTTTGCCGAACGAAACAATCCCCGTCGTCTGTAACAAGCACTATATCCAGCGAGAACATTGCCATATCGAGATCAATCCTCGAAAAGCGCCCGAAGAGGCTGTCCGCTAAATAGCGTTGCCTTAGTCCAGTTCGGCTCTGTATTCTTAAGGATTATCGCGATTGATCCGTTGCCCCGAACAAATACCATAAGAGGCTGCTCTGCGGCGATTGCACAATCGCCACAGAGCAGCCTCTTTTTTTATGTACCATGAAGAAGCCTTCGATTCAATGCTTACTTATATAATTTTAGCAGATCGAAGATTCCCCTGTTCTTCTCAAACGGCGTACCCGGCACCTGTTCGACGTCCTGATAGCCGCAAAGATATTGTCCATCGCCCTCAATGGAACCCTGCGGCGCAAAAACCCCGTGCAGGCAGTTATACATCCACGGAATGTGATTGTCTTTCAGCAGTTGCAGCCATGTTCCCTCATACGCCGCATATTGCTCCTGCGTCAGGTCGCGCGTATCCGTGCCCACCTCGGTGAGTAAAAAGCCGACGCTGTATTTCTTTGCGCAATCGATCCACGATTGCAGAAATCTTGCCTGCAGGTAGGCCGCGTCCAGCACGTGCTTCGGATTGTCGATGTTCTCCGTCGTACCATCCGGATTGATGCGGATTGTCGGCATGGGATCCGTTTCCGACTCCGCCTGGAACATCTCGTGGGATACCAGCGTAACCATCGCCTTGCCGCCCTGCATCAGCCGAACCGCATAGAATGCGGATGCGTGGTTGAGCGAGCCAATCGTAATTTCCTTTGTCCCCTGCGGAATCTGCGCGGTCTCCCAGCCGCTCTTGGGGTCGTTGTTCGCCCAGATGTCGTGCATTCCGGTTTCCAGAATCGTTTTTCCGTCCGCCTGAATCCGCATATCGCCATAGCCAAAGTAGATTTCAATGGCATCCGCGTCAAATCCGTTTTCACTCACGAGCGTCATGGGTTTCCGATCCGGGCTGCCGACAAAGGACGGGAAATACTCCATGGGCCAATGCGTGTCATATTCAATTCCGAGCGCGTCCTTGATCTGCTCACCATTCACCGCGTAAATATGCGTATGCAGCGACAGCGCACAACCAGCGGCAGCGAGTTGCTCGGGGATCATCTTTGAAACGTCGTTGGCAATCAAAATTCGGTTCGGGTCAATCGAATGGAGCGACTGCACGATGGGCAGCAAAACCTCCTCGTAACGCGCTACGCTGGCATCGGGCACGCTGGGTTCCGCGAGCAGTTCGATGCTAAAATTGCGGCTTGGTATTTCTTGATAGCGCGTCACCAGCATTTCCATATACTGCCGGTAAAGCTGCGCCATGGCATCGTTCGTAAACAGCTCCTGTGAGAACATCACATTTTCCTGATATAACGCATCGTTTCCATAAATGCTACGCTGCTCTTCGCTCAGACCCGTTGCTTTTCCCGGCAGTCCCATGATGCTGAGCATAATGTGCACATCATACTTTATTCCCCAGGCAATCAGCTGATCCAAGCACTCCAGCTTGGCTTCGTTGATCAGCATCGGATCGTCCGGACTGGACAGATAGGACAGGCTGTAGACCACGCGCAGGCAGTTGAACCCCTCATCCGCGACAACCTTTACATTGTCCTCATAAAAATGCGCTCCGCCACTTGTCAGCTCCGCCCAACGAGGGTCAATAAAATTGAAGCTGCCCATGTTTTCGCAGACAAAGCCCGTCCAATACGGAATGTTGGAGACGGTCGCCTCCGGCAGCTTGCTCGGTTTTTGCAGCAGCTCTTGAGTGATAATCTGCCGGTTAAACGTGCCTATATCCGCCAGCGGCACAAATCGATCCGGCTGCAACTCCAGTTCGGATGCCTTTAAATAAACGGGCCATTTCTCCTGTGCCGCGGTTTCAGCAGGCTGATTCGCGCTTGTAGTGGTGGCAGAGTCGTTAGAAGCGGCTGCTTCCGTCGTCTGCGATTTGGGGCCGCAGCTTGAAAACAGCAGCAGCACGGCAGTGATAAACACAATTTGAAGCAATCTTTTTCTCATATAACATCCGCTTTCCAGATTGATTTTTCTCATTCTAGCATACGGATTTTCAAAAAATGTCTACGGATTGCACACCTCGTGATATTTTCCTCTGCCTACATACGAGGTATCATGAAAGGAGAATCGAATATCAAATTTGGCTAGTCTAATGACGTTATATAGCAGCTTTTGAAATTGATAAAGCGGGGTTACCAAATGTAAATTCAAAATCGATTGCAAACCACTCTCTGATGTTTGTTTGTAATTTACAGTAACAATCGGTTATGATAGTTAGAAAAGATACCATCTTCGCTCTGGAATAACCTTGTCGGCACT